>DATCEM010000376.1:0-3364 GCA_036510175.1 Solirubrobacteraceae bacterium
CTCACCGTCCGCCTGCTCGCCCAGCGAGCGCGACAGCGACCGCCGCAGCCGGCACGGCCGGGGATCTGAGATGAGGCGGCGTCCCAGGCCATGAGTGGCTCGAGCGTGCTGTCGGGCGGCGACCGGCACCGACGTCGGGGACTGCGTCCAGGGCGCAGGCGAGGTCCAGGCCGACGGCGGCGCCCTGGACGGGCGCGGCGGCGTCTTTCGCTCGCGGCTCCGGCGCTCGCCGTCGTCCTCGGCCTTGCCGTGCTCCTGGTGGCGATGACCGGCGGGCTGTCGCGCCCCGCGCCTCGCTCGCCGGCGAGGGCACGAGCGCGTTCCCGGCGCGCGACCAGCGTGAAGGCGCGCGCGGCGGTCGGGCCGATCGTGCCCGCCGCCTACGGCATCGCGCCGGCGCCGGCGAGCGAGCAGGTCCAGATCCACCTGCGAGAACCGCTGCGCAGCGGCCTGCTCTTCAACGTGCGCACGGGTCAGGTGCTGTGGGAGCGCGACCCCGACCGCGTGCTCCCCATCGCCAGCCTGACCAAGATGATGACCGCGCTCATCGTCGCCACCCGCGATCCCGCCAACGCGCGCGTCCTCATCACCCGGGCGGCGGTCGACTTCTCGGGCTCGGGCGTCGGCCTGCTCCCGCTCCATAAGCGCGTCCCCCTCGAGGCGCTGCTCTACGGACTCCTGCTGCCCTCGGGCAACGATGCCGCCATCGCCCTCGCCCAGCACGTCGCCGGCACCCAGGGCCGGTTTATCGCGCTGATGAACGCCCGGGCCCGGGGCATGGATCTCGGGTGCACGCACTACACGACCGAGTCGGGAGTCATCGACGCGGGTAATCACTCGTGCGCCGCCGATCTGGCCAAGCTGGCCCGAGCCGTCCTCGATGTGCGACGGCTCGCGCGCATCGTCGCGAGCGCGAGCGCCGCAGTCCCGTTCCCGATCAAGGGCCACAAGCTCTACCTGTACAACAACAATCCCCTCTACCGGATGGGATACCCGGGCACCGACGGGGTCAAGACGGGGTACACGACGGCCGCCGGGGTATGCCTGGTGGCGACGGCCCGCCGAGGGCGCACATGGCTCGGCGTGGTCCTTCTGCACTCAGGCGACGAGGACGACCAAGCGCCGGAGCTGCTGAACGCCGGCTTTGCCGCGATGCGGCGCTAGCGTCCAGGCGCTAGCCCGCGAGGATGCCCGCCAGCGCCGCGTCGACGAGCTCGGGCACGTCGTCGGGCGGAATCGGCTCCGAGAACAGGTACCCCTGGGCGAAGGCGCAGCCGCTGGCGCGCAGGCGGGCGAGCTGGTCCGGGGTCTCCACGCCCTCCGCGGTCACGCTCACGTCGAGCGCCCGGGCCATGCCCACGACGGCGTTGACGATCGCACCATTCTCGGGGTCGCGACCGAGGCCGTCGACGAACGAGCGGTCGATCTTCAGCGCATCGATGGTGAACCGCTTGAGGTAGCTGAGCGAGGAGTAGCCGGTTCCGAAGTCATCGAGGACGAGCCGCACGCCCACTGCCTTGAGCTCGCGCAGCACCCGGGCCGATGCCTCGGCGTCCTCGAGGAGGACGCTCTCGGTGATCTCGAGATCGAGGAGGCTCGCCTCGAGGCCGGTGCGGTCGAGGATCTTGGCCACCGAGGAGGCGAGCTCGCTGCGGGCGATCTGTCGCGGCGAGATGTTCACCGACACGGTGAGCGGGGACTGGTCGGGAGCGCACGCGTCGCGCCAGCCGGCGGCCTGCCGGCAAGCCTCCTCGATCGCCCATTCGCCGATCGGGACGATCAGCCCGGTGCTCTCGGCGATCTGGATGAACCGCGCCGGCTCGAGCAGCCCCCGCTCGGGATGCTGCCAACGCAGCAGCGCCTCGACGCCGATGATCTCGCCCCCGTCGAGCGAGATCATCGGCTGATAGTGCAGACGGAACTCCTGGCGCTCGAGCGCCAGGCGGAGGTCGGATTCGATCGCGATGCGCTCGATCAGCCGCTCGCGCATGCTCAGGTCGAAGAGCTCGACCCGCCCCTTGCCCGTCGCCTTGGCGCGGTACATGGCGGCATCGGCGTCGCGCAAGAGATCCGTCGCCGTCGAGCAGCCCCGGTCGACGACCACGACGCCGGCGCTCATGGTCACCAGATGCTGGTGCGGGCCGAGGGTCACCGGCCGGCTGCAGGCGAAGGCGATGCGCTCGGCGATATGCGTCGCGTCGGCGTCGGAGGAGAGGTCCTCGCAGAGAACGACGAACTCGTCGCCGCCGAAGCGGGCCACCGTGTCGCCCGGACGCAGCGCCGCGCGGAGCCGCGGGGTCATCTCCACGAGCAGGCGATCGCCGGCCTCGTGGCCCAGGGTGTCGTTGACGAGCTTGAAGTCGTCGATGTCGAGGAAGAGCACGGCGAGCGTCGAGTGCGAGCGCTTCGCGCGATCGATCGCGTGCTCGAGGCGGTCGAGGAAGAGACCGCGGTTGGGCAGACCGGTGAGCGAATCGTGGCGGGCCTGGTAGGTCAGGGCGTCGCGGGCGAGCTTGCGCTCGGTCACGTCGCGGATGGCGCTCGAGATCAGCGTGCCGTCCTCGGTCTCCAGGGGACTGAGGGAGATCTCGACGGGGAACTCGCTGCCGTCCTTGCGCCGCGCGTAGAGATCGAGATCGCTGCCCATCGGGCGGGCGTGGGGGTCGCCGGCGAACGTCTGGCGGTGACCCGGGTGGGCGGAGGCGAAGCGCTCGGGCACGAGGAGCTCGACGCGTTGGCCGACGAGCTCAGCTCGTGCGTAGCCGAACAGTCGCTCGGTCTGCGAGTTGACCAGGACGATGCGCCCGCGCTCGTCGACGATGACCATCGCGTCGGGCGCGGTCTCGAGCAGCGAGCGGAAGCGCTCCTCGGCGAGCTTGAACGCCGTCACGTCCTGGCAGGTCCCCACCATCCTGATCGCCTCTCCGTGCTCGCCGACCTCGGTCCGCGCGTGACACTCGACCGTGCGCACCTGGCCGTCGGAGCGGATCACGCGGTGGATGACGCTGCAGGCGCCGCACTCGTCTCGTGCGCGCGCGAGGCTCGCATCCACGAGCTCACGGTCCTCGGGGTGGATGCTCGCCCGCCACGCGCCGTAACTCGGCGGGCAGTCCTCTCGCCGCAGCCCGAGAATCCGGTAGAGCTCGTCAGACCACTCGCTGCTGTCCTCGCGGATATCCCACTTGAAGCTTCCGATCCGCGTCAGCTGCTGGGCTTCGGCGAGCGCCCGCTCGCTTTCGCCGAGCCGCGCGAGCGCCCTCTCGGTCATGTCGCGCTCGCTGCGCATCGCGGCCACCAGGAGCGCGGTGATCGTCGCCATGGCGACGAAGGTCTGGACGCGCAGGAGCTCGATGCTGGCGCTCCC
>DATCEM010000377.1:0-9102 GCA_036510175.1 Solirubrobacteraceae bacterium
CGCCGCGCTCGCCGGGATCGCCATCTGCGCCGCCGAGTCGGCCGGCCTGCCGCCGGGCGCGATGGCGCTCGTGGCCGGTGGCGGCACCGAGGAGCTCGCCGAGCTGGCGACGCAGACCGGCGTCGTCGATCTCATCATCCCGCGCGGCGGCGAGCGACTGAAGGCGGCGCTCAAGGGAGTGGCCACCGTCCCGGTGATCTACGCGGCATCGGGCAACTGTCACGTCTACGTCGACGCCACCGCCGATCTCGAGGCGGCCGAGGCGATCATCCTCAACGCCAAGGTCCAGAAGCCGAGCGTGTGCAATGCCGCCGAGAAGCTCCTCGTCCACTCCTCGGTCGCCGAGGAGTTCCTGCCGGGAGCGCTCGGTGCCCTCGCGGCCGCGGGAGTGACGCTGCGCGGCGACGAGCGGGCGCGGGCCGCGGCCGGCGAAGCGCCGGTGGGCGAGGCGAGCGACGCCGACTGGGACACCGAGTTCCTCGCGCTCGAGCTTGCGGTGGGCGTCGTCGATTCTGTGCAGGAGGCGATCGACCACATCAATCTCCACGGCTCCGGTCACTCCGAGGCGATCGTGACCCGCGACACCGAGGCGGCGCGGGCGTTCGAGCTCGGCGTCGACGCCGCCTGCGTCTACGTCAACGCCTCGACCCGCTTCACCGACGGAGGCGAGTACGGGATGGGTGCCGAGATCGGCAACTCCACCCAGAAGCTCCACGCGCGCGGCCCGATCGGCGTGCGCGAGCTGTGCACGTTCAAGTACCTGGTCGAGGGTTCGGGCCAGATCCGCCCCTAGCGGCCCGTGCGCATCGGCGTCTTCGGCGGCACTTTCAACCCGCCACATCTCGGTCACCTCGTGTGCGCCCAGGAGGCCTACGTTCAGCTTGGCCTGCACCTCGTCATGCTCATCCCGGTGTTCACCCCGCCCCACAAGCCCCTCGAGGACGAGCCCGGCCCCGAGCACCGGCTCGAGCTGTGCCGGCTCGCGGTCCAGGGCGATGCGCGGTTCGCCGTATCGGCGCTCGAGACCTCGCGATCGGGGCCGTCATACACGGTCGATACCCTTAGGGAGCTGCACGCGATAGAGCCAGACAACGAGCTGTTCCTGATCCTCGGCGGGGATGTCGCCGCGGGTCTGCCTCGCTGGCGCGACCCCGAGGCCGTCGTGGCCCTGGCCACCCCCGCGGTCGTGAACCGACGAGGCACTCCCCGCGCGCGAGCGGCCGAGGGGCTGAGCAAGCTGCCGGGCACCGAGCGCGCACGGTTCTTCTCCATGCCGTGGGTCGGCGTCTCCTCGACGATCATCCGACGGCGGATCAAGGCCGGCCAGCCCATCCGCTACCTCGTGCCCGACGCGGTGGCGGCCCACATCGATGCGAAAGGGATGTACCGCTGACTCCAGAAGACATCGCCGGCGCCGTCGCCGCCTACGCCGAGGACCGCAAGGCCCTCGAGATCGTCGAGCTCGACCTCCGCTCGGTGATCGGCTATACCGACTACTTCGTCATCTGCTCCGGCCGTACCGATCGCCAGGTCAAGGCGATCCACGACGCGATCCACGCCGGAATGAAGAACGACCACGGGATGCTGCCGCGCCGGGTCGAGGGGCTGCCCGAGGCCCACTGGGTGCTCATGGACTACCTCGACGTCCTCGTTCACGTGTTCACCCCGGACATGCGCGAGTACTACCGGCTCGAGCAGCTCTGGGGCGAGGCCCCGGCTCGGGCCCTGAGCCCCACGGCTACGCCCTAGCTTCCCTACAGCGACGCCAGGAGCTTGGGCGCAACCTCTTTCTTGCGGCTCATCACTCCGGGGAGCTCGATCGTGCTGTCGCTGCTCGCGACACCGAAGGTCCGAGCCACGGCGGCGACGTCGCCGGCCACGAGCAGGTCGGTCCCCTTGGCCAGGACATCGGTGACCATCAGGGCGTAGAGGAGGTAGCCCCGGTCCTCCTGGCGGCGGTGCATGGTCTCGAGCAGCTCCTCGGAGCGTTCGAGCAGGTCCTTGCCCACGACCTCGATCTGGGCAATGGAGATCACGTGGCCGCCGCGGACCTGGTACTCCTTCGCGTCGCGGGAGATGATCTCCTCGGCGCTCACCTCCGACACGTCGGCGGTGGCCTCGAACATCTGGCGCCCGAACTCGACCGGGTCCACGGCGAGCACGCGCTCGAGGTACTCGATCACCGCATGGTCGCGCTCGGTCGTGGTGGCGGAGTTGAGGATCACCGTGTCCGAGAGGATCGCACCCAGGAGCATGAGCGCCGCCGACCGGCTCGGTTCCATGCCGTTCTGGCGGAAGCGCTCGATCACCAGGGTTGCCGTCGAGCCCACGGGATCGAAGGTGGCCTTGACCGGCACGCGCGTCTCGATCGAGCCGATGTGGTGGTGATCGAGGATCTCGAGGATCTCGGCCTGCTCGATCCCCGCCACGCTCTGTCCCTCCTCGGCGTGATCGACGAGGATGACCCGGCGCCGGGGGGGCGCCACGAGATCCGAGCGGGTTACCAGCCCCACCGGCCGCCGGTCGCCGTCGACGACGATCGCCGCGCCGTAATGGATCTCCTTGATGTGCTCGGATATGTCGGAGAGCAGGTACTCGGGGGTGATGGTCAGGGGGTCGCTCTCCATGAACGCGCTGCACGGTGCGGCGAGGGTGATCATCCGCCCCGAGACGTACGTGTCGAGGGGGGAGACGACGACCGTCGTCCCGCGCTCGCGGGCGAGAGCGAGGACTTCCTTGGTAGGCCTCGCGGAATTGCTTGCGACGAGCAGCGAGGCGCCGAGCTCGATCACCAGGCGCTGCGCGTCCGAGCGGTTCCCGATCACCACGACGTCGCCGTCCGAGATGCCGCTCGGGGCCTCGATGTCCATGGCATGGACCCACACGCGCCCGGACAGGCGCTTGTCCTCGCCCGAGATGAGCTCGCCCTCGAGCACGTCGACGATCGCGCGCACGAAGGTCGGCGCATCCCGCAGGGTCGAGGTCTGGCGGGACTCCCGGATGTAGCGCCGGGCGAGCGCGCGCTCGTCGACGACCCCGACGAGCGCGCCGTGATCGTCGACGATCGAGACCAGACCGAGGTTCGCCCGCGCCATCGCCAGGCCGGCCTCACGGATCGGCTCGTCCTGACCGGTGACCGGGAAGTCGGTCTGCATGACATCCGAGGCGCGGAGCATCACGTGGTGAAGGAGCACCGGCTCCGGGGCGCCGCTGCGCTCGACGACCCAGCTCGTCTGGGCGTTGAGATCACCCAGGCGTACCGGGACGTAGTCGTTGTTGGGATCGAGCCGGCCCTTGAGCTCGGCATAGCCGATCGCCGAGGCGATCGAGTCCGTGTCCGGGTTGCGATGACCGGTTACGTAGATCTTCGACACGCCGGTCCTCCCCGCGACGATCCTCAGCGCCGCGCGCGGCCGTGAGCGGCTTCGCGCTGGTGCGTGGTCGTCGTCGTGGACTTCGCCTGCACACCGGGGTGCGCGGGGAGGAACTCGCCCAGCGCCGCGCCGGCGAGCGCCGCCACGATCACGAGCACCACGAGACGCCGGCGATAGGGTCGTAGCTCACTCACGAGCGCCAGGCTAGCCTAAGCACCGGCCCGGCTACGCCACGGCGTAGCCCTGACCGCGTCCGCGGATACGATCGCTACCGATGTACTGCGCTCTCGTCGATCCGCGCCGGTCGCGCCGTGCAGCCCAAGCCTGAGCGCGCGCCGAGCTTCGGGCGCGTGGCCGCGGAGCTCCGCGCCGAGCTTCGCCATCGACCGAAGCTGCCGCCCGGGGAGACGGGGTTCAGCCTCGCCCGAACGCACCGGCTCCAGCGCGACACGCTGCGCCTGATGCTCGAGCTCTACGAGCGCTATGGCCCGGTGTTCACAGTCCGCGCCTTGCACCGTCCCGTGGTCGTGCTCCTCGGTCCGGAGGCCAATCACTTCGTCACCGTGGCGGGTGCGGAGAACTTCAGCTGGCGCAAGGGGATGTTCGGCGAGTATCTGGCGCCGCTCATCGGCGACGGACTGATCACCACCGACGGCGAGTACCACGACCGGGCGCGGCGGATCATGATGCCGGCCTTCCATCGCCGCCGTCTCGACGGGGCCGTGGCGGTGATGAGTGAGGAGGCGGAGCGTGCCCTCGCCGGCTGGCGTCCCGGCGACGTCGTCGACGTCTACGAATGGGTGCGCGATCTCGCGATGAGCATCGCCATGCGCGTCCTCGTCGGTCTCGACCCCCGCGAAGCGGGCACCGGGCACGAGGCGGCGGTCCTCTTCGAGCGCGTGCTCGCCTACACCAACGCCGAGGTGTGGGCGACGCTCCTGCGGGGACCGGGCACGCCGTGGGCGCGGATGCAGGCCGCGCGCCGCGACCTCGACCGCATCATCTATGCCGAGATCGCTCGCCGCCGCCAGTCCGTGGGGTCCGGCGAGGACATCCTCTCGATGCTCATCGAGGCTCGCGATGAGCCCGACGGATCGGATGCCCCGGGGACCGGCTTCACCGACACCGAGTTGCGCGACCAGCTCATGCACATGCTCTTCGGCGGCCACGACACCTCCTCCTCCACGCTCGCCTTCCTCCTCTACGAGCTCGCGCGCCATCCCGCGGTGCTCGCGCGCGTCGTGGCCGAGCAGGACGAGGTGCTCGGAGGCCGTCGTGCGAGCGTCGAGGAGCTCGTGAACGGGCTGCCCGAGCTGCGGATGGCGGTGGCGGAGACGCTTCGTCTCTACCCGCCCGTGTGGATGGGTCCGCGCTTCGCGGTGAAGGCGTTCGAGTTCGCCGGCCACCGGATCCCCGCCGGCACCCACCTCCTGCACTCCTCGTGGGTCACCCACCATCTGCCCGAGGTCTTTCCCGACCCCGAGGCGTTCGTGCCCGAGCGCTTCGCGCCCGAGGCGCGGCGCTCGATTCCGCGCGGCGGCTACCTGCCCTTCGGCGGCGGTCAGCGGATCTGCATCGGTAAGCGCTTCGGCCAGCTCCTCGTCGAGGTCGTGGCGACGGCGCTGCTCCAGCGGTTCCGGGTCGAGCTGCGAGCCGGATACGAGCTCCGCCTCGAGAAGCTCCCCACCCTCAGTCCGGGCAAGGGGATGCCCATGGTCGTGCGCGAACGCCGGTCGACCGCGTCGTCGCTCGGATCGGCGAGCACGCCGGTGCGCGACGCCGCGCCTGGCGCTGCCCCGACGGTAGCCTGAGCCTCGTGGTGTCCGTCGATCAGGCTCGCGCCCTCGCCCTCGCGCTCCCCGAGACGGTCGAGGCGGACCACCACGGCAGGCCGTCCTTCCGGGTGGGCGGGAAGATCTTCGCGACGGTATGGGATGAGGCCCACATGAACGTGATGGTCGACCTCGACGGCATCCGGACCGCTGTGCAGGCCGAGCCCTCCGCCTGCGCGGAGATGTGGTGGGGCAAGCGCCTGGCCGCCGTGCGGGTGAGCCTCGAGCACGCCGACGCCGACGTGCTCGCGGATCTGCTCGCCGACGCCTGGGAGCGCAAGGCACCCAAGCGGCTGCTCCCGCCGTAGGATGTGTCAAGCCATGACGACGACCGGTTACCCCACCGGTGTCCCGACCTCGGAAGCGGAGTGGCGCGAGGCCTACGGACGCCTCCCCGAGCGCTCGGCCCCCTTCACCACCCTCTCCGGGGAGCCGATCCGGCCCCTGTACACCGAGCGCGATCTGCCGGCCGACGTCGACGCGTCGATCGGGCTGCCGGGTCAGTTCCCGTTCACCCGCGGCATGTATCCGTCGATGTACCGAGGGCAGCTGTGGACGATGCGCCAGTTCGCCGGCTTCGGCACCGCGCAGGAGACGAACGAGCGCTTCCGCTATCTCCTCGAGCACGGCCAGACGGGGCTCTCGACGGCCTTCGACATGCCCTCGCTCATGGGGCACGACTCCGACCACCCGCGCTCGCTCGGCGAGGTGGGGCGCGAGGGCGTGGCCATCGACACCGTCCTCGACATGGAGACGCTGTTCCGAGGCATTCCCCTGGGCGACGTCACGGTGTCGATGACGATCAACGCGCCGGCGGCGATCATGCTCGCGTTCTACGTGGTGGTGGCCGAACGACAGGGCGTCCCGTGGGACCGCCTGGGCGGCACCATTCAGACCGACATCCTCAAGGAGTACATCGCCCAGAAGGAGTGGTGCTTCCCCATCGACCCGGCGATGCGCCTGCTCACCGACATGGTGCAGTGGTGTTCGAGCAACATGCCGCGCTGGCACCCGATCTCGATCTCGGGCTATCACATCCGCGAGGCCGGTTCGACGGCCGCCCAGGAGCTTGCCTTCACCCTCAAGGATGGCCTGACCTACGTCGAGCACGCGGTCGCGCGCGGCCTCGACGTGGACGACTTCGCGCCGCGCCTGTCCTTCTTCTTCAACGCTCAGATCGACTTCTTCGAGGAGATCGCCAAGTACCGTGCGGCGCGGCGGATCTGGGCGCGCGAGCTGCGCGACACCTTCGGGGCGAAGAACCCGAAGTCGTGGATGATGCGCTTCCACACGCAGACGGCCGGGGTATCGCTGACCGCCCAGCAGCCGCTCAATAACATCGTCCGAACAGCGATCGAGGCGCTGGCCGGAGTGCTCGGGGGCACCCAGTCGCTCCATACCAACTCCTACGACGAGGCGCTCGCCCTCCCCACCGAGGAGGCCGTGCGGATCGCCCTGCGTACCCAGCAGATCATCGCCCACGAGACGGGGGTGACGAACACCATCGATCCCCTCGGAGGGGCGTACTTCGTCGAGGCCCTGACCGATCGGCTGGAGGAGCTGGCGTACGAGTACTTCCATCGGATCGACGAGCTCGGCGGGATGGTCCAAGCGGTCAAGGATGGCTTTCCCCAGCGCGAGATCGCCGACGCGTCCTTCGACCTGCAGCGGGAGATCGACAGCGGTCGGCGCGTCGTCGTCGGCGTCAACTCCTACACCGAGGGTGGCGACGGGCAGACATCGCTGCTGCGGATCGATCCGGCGCTTGAGCAAAGACAGATCGACAGCGTGCGCGCGGTCAAGGCCGACCGCGACGCCGCCGCGCTCGAGTCCGCACTGGCCGAGCTCAAGGACGCGGCCGTGGCGGGGCGGAACCTGATGCCCCTGCTCGTCGACGCCGCGCGCGTGCACGCCAGCGAGGGTGAGATCATCGAGACCCTGCAGCAGGTCTGGGGCGATTACCGCGAGCAGCCGATGTTCTAGCGCCGCGCCGCGCCCGCGGCGCTCGCGCCCGCGGCGGCGACGAGTGGCGCCGTGCGCGGCGGGACGTGGCGTGAGAGCACGATGTAGGAAGTGCAGCGACGGATCGCCGGCGTGCGCAGCAGGTCGTTGATGAGCTCGCCCAGGTGCCCGGTGTCGCGGGCGACGATGCGGCAGATGAGGTCGTGCGGGCCGCTGACCGCGTCGACCTCGAGGATCTCGGGCACCGCCTCGATGACGCTCACGGCCTCGGCCAGGCGGCCCTGGGCGAGCTCGACCTCGACGAACGCGCTGATCGGGTAGCCGAGCGCCACCGTGTCGATCTCCGGCCCGTGGCCGGTAATCACCCCGCTCGCCTCGAGCTTGGCCAGGCGCGCCTGCACGGTCCCCCGGGCCACGCCGAGGCGGCGCGCGACCTCGAGCAGGCCGACGCGCGGGAACTCGCGGAGGGTGGCGAGGAGGCGAGCGTCGAGTCTGTCGATAGTCATATTGACCAGCATTCTACGCCATCTCGTGGCAGATCTGGTCATTTTGCCACAGATTACTGGTCGGACTTGCAGCGATTCGGAGCAAGTGATGCACTACACGCGCACGATGTACGAAGAGGCCCAGCTCTATTCGCCTGTCACCACCGACCACGCCGGTGAAGTCACCGTGCATCTCGCCCATGATCACCCGGGGGCGAACGACCCCGACTACCGTCGACGGCGCAACGAGATCGCCGCGGCGGCGCTGGCCTGGCGTCCCGGCGAGCCCGCGCCGCGGATCCACTACACCGAGGAGGAGCACGAGGTGTGGAGGACGGTGTGCCGCGAGCTCGCCCCCAAGCACGAGCGCTACGCCGTAGGCGAATACCTCGAGGCCAAGGAGCGCCTCGCGCTGCCGGCCGACCGCGTCCCCGGACTCGACGAGGTAAGCGCTCGCCTGGCGCGGACCGGAGGCTGGCGTTACCTGCCCGCGGCCGGGCTCGTGCCGCTCGAGGTGTTCTACGGCAGGCTTGCCGATCGGGCCTTCCACTGCACCCAGTACCTGCGCCACCCTGACGTCCCGCTCTACACGCCGGAGCCCGACATCGTCCACGAGGTCATCGGCCACGGCCACCTCATTGCCACCGACACCTTCGGCGAGCTCCATCGGCTCGCGGGGGTGGCCGCCCGCCGCCTGCGCGATCCCGAGAGCCTGCGCTTCCTCTCTCGGGTGTTCTGGTTCTCGCTCGAGTTCGGCGTGGTGATCGAGGACGGCGAGCTGCGCTCCTACGGCGCGGGCATCCTCTCGAGCTACGGCGAGATCGAGGAGTTCCGCGCGATGGACCATCGCCCCCTCGATCTCGTCGCCATGGGTACCGCCGACTACGACATCACCGCTTACCAGCCACTGCTCTACCGCGCCGAGTCGGTGGCCGAGGTGGTCGAGGTGGTCGGCGGATTCTTCCGCGACTGCAGCGACGACTTAGTTAGGTCATTGCAGGGCGCGAGATACCGGCACCCGATTCCACACTGAACCCCGAGGAGACACCGATGTCAACGACACATGTGACGGATCTAGCCGCTCCCGGGGCGCTTCGCGCCCTTGGGAGTTCGCCTGGCGGCGAACATCCCGAGCTCGACTTCATGCCGCTCGGCGGGATAGACCACGTCGAGCTGTGGGTGGGCAACGCGGCGCAGGCGAGCTACTTCTTCCAGCGCGCCTTCTCCTTCACCGAGGTCGCCTACCGCGGGCTCGAGACCGGCGAGCGCGACCGCGTCTCGCGCGTCCTCGAGCAGGGTGAGATCCGGCTCGTGCTCACGGGCGCCCTGAGCTCGGACAGCGAGGTAGCCCGCGACCAGGGCAAGCACGGCGACGGCGTCAAGGTCATCGCGTTGTCGGTGCCCGACGTCGACCACGCCTACCGGGAGGCGACAACCCGGGGCGCCACC
>DATCEM010000378.1:0-2989 GCA_036510175.1 Solirubrobacteraceae bacterium
CGCGAGCACCTCACGCGGATCTACGCCGAAGAGGTCCGGCACGAGCTCGAAGAGGAGCGCCGCTGATGCGCATCAACGGCGTCGAGTCCGGCCACGCACCCCGGCCCGGTCAGTGCCTGCGCACGTTCCTGCGCGAGCAGGGCTGCCACGGGGTCAAGAAGGGCTGCGACACCGGCGACTGCGGCGCGTGCACCGTGCACGTCGACGGCGTCCCCGTGCACAGCTGCATCTTCCCCGCCTTCCGGGCGCAGGAGAGCGTGGTCACGACGATCGAGGGGCTGGCGGGAGGACACGCAGGCGAGCTCCATCCGCTCCAGCGCCGCTTCCTCGACGCCCAAGCCTTCCAGTGCGGGTTCTGCACCGCCGGGCTGATCATGACCGGCGCCGCGCTCACGCCGGCCCAGCTCGACGACCTGCCCCGGGCGCTCAAGGGCAACATCTGCCGCTGCACCGGCTACCGGGCGATCGCCGACGCCTTCGCGGGCACGGTCAACGTCGAGGATCCGCACACCCTCTCCTCACCTATCGGCGGCGCGCTGCCCGCACCCGGCGGTCCCGGCGTGGTCACCGGCAGCGCCGAGTTCACCCTCGACACCGCGCCCGCGGGACTCCTGCACATGGCGCTCGTGCGCTCACCCCACGCCCACGCCTATATCCGCGGCATCGATGCCGGCGAGGCGCTCGCCCTGCCCGAGGTCAGACTCGTCCTCACCTACGAAGACTCACCCGCGCGCCGTTACTCCACCGCGCGCCACGAGCACGAGAGCGAGGACCCCGCCGACACCGTGCTCCTCGATCGCGTCGTGCGCTTCGCCGGGCAGCGCGTCGCCGCCGTGGTCGCCGACACCGTCGCCGCGGCCGAGCGCGCGGCGGCCCTGGTCCGCGTCGACTACGAGACGCTGGCCGCCGTCTTCGACCCCGAGTCGGCGATGGCGCCGGGAGCGCCCCTCCTCCACGCCGACAAGGGCAGGCCGGCGGGGATCGCCGATCCGAGCCGTAACCTCGCCGGCGAGATCCACAGCGAGATCGGAGACACGGAGTCGGGCTTCGCCCGGGCCGCCGCGGCGTACGAGGAGACGTTCGAGATCCACCGCGTCCAGCACGTCCACCTGGAGACGCACGCCACGATCGCCTGGACCGAGGGCGACGGCCGCCTCGTCGTGCGCACGAGCAGCCAGACCCCGTTCCTCACCCGCGACGTGCTGGCCGGCCTGTTCGACCTCGCGCACGATCGCGTACGCGTTTTCACCGCCCGTGTCGGCGGCGGGTTCGGCGGTAAGCAGGAGATGCTCACCGAGGACATCGTCGCGCTGGCGGCGCTGCGCCTCAAGCGCCCGGTGGCGCTCGAGTTCACCCGCGAGGAGGAGTTCACCGCCGCCACCACCCGTCACCCCATGCGGGTGGGGATCAAGGTCGGGGCCGACGCCGAGGGCAAGCTCACCGCGCTCGCCCTGCGCATCCTCGCCAACACCGGCGCCTACGGTAATCACGGCCCGGCGGTGCTCTTTCACTCCTGCGGTGAATCGATCGCCCTCTACAGTTGCCCGAACAAGCGCGTCGACGCGTACTCGGTGTACACGAACACCGTGCCCGCGGGTGCGCTGCGCGGCTACGGCCTGAGCCAGCTCGTGTTCGCCGTCGACTCGGCGCTCGACGAGCTCGCCCGGCGCCTCGATCTCGACCCGATCGAGTTCCGCCGGCGGAACCTCATCGGTCCCAGCGATCGCCTCTTCTCGCTCGAGGACGGCCCCGACGATGTGCAGATCGGCAGCTACGGGCTCGACCAGTGCGTCGACGCTGTGGACTACGCGCTCGCGCGCACGCGCGAGCGGCCGCGCCCCGAGGGAGAGTGGCGCGTGGGCGAGGGCATCGGGATCTCCATGCTCGACTCGACGCCCCCCGGTGGGCACATCGCCCACGCCCGCATCGCCGAGCGCCCGGGCGGTCGCTACGAGCTCGCGGTGGGCACCCCCGAGTTCGGCAACGGCACGACCACGGTGCTCGTCCAGCTCGCGGCGAGCGCGCTCGGCGTCGTCGCCGACCGGATCGAGATCGTCCAATCGGACACCGACGCCGTCGTCTACGACACGGGGGCGTTCGGGTCGACGGGCACGGTGATCGCCGGGTCGGCGGTGCTCAGCGCCGCCCGGCGCCTACGACAGCTCCAGCGAGAGCGAGAGCGAGAGCCTGAGCGGGGCCCCGACGACGGGCCGCTGGCCGCCGAGGGGAGCTGCGACGGCTCGAGTCGATCGGTCGCCTTCAACGTCCAGGGCTTCCGGGTGGCGGTCTCCCCGCGGACGGGAGAGGTCCGCATCCTCTACAGCGTGCACGCGGCCGACGCGGGCACGGTGATCAACCGGATGCAGTGCCGTGGCCAGATCGAAGGAAGCGTCGTGCAGGCGCTCGGCGCGGCGATGTTCGAGCACGTGGACATCGGCGCGTCGGGGGAAGTACTCACGCGAACGCTGCGCAACTACCACGTGCCGGTCCTCGCCGACGTGACGGCGACCGACGTCCACTTTGCCGTGACCCGTGATCGCGTCGCCGGCCCGCTCGGCGCCAAGCCGATGAGCGAGAGCCCGTTCAATCCCGTCGCCCCCGCGCTCACCAACGCCATTCGCGATGCCACCGGGGTGCGCTTCGCCACCCTCCCGGTGACGCGCTCGCGGGTCTATCTCGCGTTGGCCGCGCGCGACGCCGCGATCGGCGCGTCGCGGTGAGTGAGGTGCCCGAGACGCGCGGCACCCGCGGGCGCGGCTACACCCTCCTCACCCCCGAGAACCATTACGCGAGCCGGCTCCCGAGCTTCCCCGGCGCGCAGGTGTACAAGCTCGCCACCCCGCGCCTGCACCCCGCTCGCTTCGCCCAGTACCTCCTCGACCTGCCCGACGAGCGCCTGACCGCCGAGGTCGAGGCGGGCTACGAGAACTTCTTCTTCGGGCTCGATGGCGCCGTCGAGCTGCGCTCCGCGGCGGGCTCCGTCGGTCTC
>DATCEM010000379.1:0-3647 GCA_036510175.1 Solirubrobacteraceae bacterium
CGCCGACCCCGCGTGATGCCAACCCGCCGGCCGCCGCCCGAGCTCGATCGGCGAGCTCGGCGTAGGTCAACGATCCGGCGGGCGTCAGGAGCGCGACGCGAGACGGGTTGGCGCCCGCGGCGCGCAGCAGCCATGGATCGAGTTCCACGCGCGAGAAGATAGTCTCCGCCGCCCCAGCCACGGAGTTCTCCCGTGCCCGTCACCTGGCAATCCGGCGCCCCATATAACGACATCCGCTACGAGCTCTCGACCGGCGACGACGCCGGGATCGCCAAGATCACGATCAACCGACCCGAGGTGCGCAACGCCTTCCGCCCGGAGACGGTGATCGAGCTCTCCGATGCCTTCGAGCGCGCCCGGGAGGACCTCTCGGTCGGCGTGGTCATCCTCACCGGCGAGGGACCCGACGCGTTCTCCTCGGGCGGCGACCAGCGGGTGCGTGGTGAGCGGGGCGGCTACCTCGCGGGCGACGATGCCGGCCGGCAGGGCGTCGGCCGCTTCCATGTCACCGATCTCCACCTCCAGATCCGGCGGATGCCCAAGCCCGTGGTGGCGATGGTCGCCGGTTACGCGATCGGCGGCGGTCATGTGCTCCACATCGTCTGCGACCTGACCATCGCCGCCGACAACGCTCGCTTCGGGCAGACGGGACCGAAGGTCGGGTCCTTCGATGGCGGCTACGGCGCCAGCGTCCTCTCGCGCCTCGTGGGCCCGAAGAAGGCGAAGGAGATCTGGTTCCTGTGCCGCCAGTACGACGCCCAGCAGGCGCTCGAGATGGGACTGGTCAACACCGTAGTGCCGCTCGAGCGCCTCGAGGAGGAGACCGTGCAGTGGTGCCGGGAGATGCTCGCCCTCTCCCCCTTCGCGCTGAGACTGCTCAAGGCGAGCTTCAATGCCGACGAGGATGGCCTGGCGGGGATCCAGCAGCTCGCGCACGACGCGAACTTGCTCTTCTACATGAGTGAGGAGGCGCAGGAGGGCCGCGGTGCCTACCTGGACAAGCGCGCTCCGGACTTCTCGAAGTTCCCACGGCGGGCGTGAGCTGATGGCGGTGGCCGGATCGGCGGCGAGCGGAGTCCGCATCTGGCTCATGGCGGCGCGGATCCGGACGCTGCCCGTGGCGGTCGCGCCCGTCCTCGTGGGAACGGCGCTCGCCGGCTTCGGCGGCGTCTTCCACCCGCTGCGCTTCATCGCCGCGCTCGTCGGCGCGGTCTTCATCCAGGTCGGGACCAACCTGTCCAACGATTATTCGGACGCCCGGCGGGGCGCCGACGCCGAGGACCGACTGGGTCCGGTGCGCGTGACCGCGGGAGGCCTCGTACCACCGCGCAGCGTGCTCGTGGCGACCTACGTGTCCTTTGGCGTGGCCGTGCTCGCCGGCGGCTACCTGGTCGCCGTCGCGGGCTGGGAGCTCCTGCTCGTCGGGGCGGCGTCGATCCTCGCCGGCGTTCTCTACACAGGCGGCCCGCGGCCCTACGGGTACGAGGGACTCGGCGAGGTCTTCGTCTTCCTCTTCTTCGGCATCGTCGCCGTGGCGGGCTCGTACTTCGTCCAGGTCAAGCACCTCGACTGGGAGGCCTTTGCCCTGGCCGTCCCCGTGGGCCTCCTCGCCGCCTCGATTCTCGTCGTCAACAATTATCGCGACATCGATACCGACCGCCGGGCCACAAAGCGAACGCTGGCGGTGAGGCTCGGTCGAGACCGGACGCGGATGCTCTTCGCGTCGATGGTCTATCTCGCTTACCTGACCGCGCCGCTCACCTGGCTCTTCGGCCCCCTGAAGCCGTGGGTGCTGCTGCCGTGGCTGACCATCCCCATCGCCGCGCCCGTCGTGAGGATCGTACGCAACCGGACCGACGGCGCGTCGCTCAACGGGGCGCTGGCGCAGACCGGGATGCTCCAGCTCGCGTTCTGCACGCTGCTTGCGGCGGGGCTGCTCCTGAGCCGGTGAAGGTCGACGTCGCGGTTACCAGGGCGCGCTTGCGTGTGCCCTTCTCGGCCGCGTACGGGGATGTCGCCGAGCGATCACTGATCGTGCTCACGCTCACCGGCGAGGACGGGATCATCGGCTGCGGGGAGGCGGCGCCGCTCGAGCCCTATGACGGCGTCTCGATCGATCACGTGCGCGCGGCGCTCGAGGACTGCACGCACGTGCTAGGCCAGTCGGACGGCACCCAGCGAGCAGAGCTCCTCGCGGCGTGCCGCGAGGCCGCCGTCCTTCCGCAGGCCGTCGCCGCGGTCGACCTGGCGCTGTGGGACCTCGCGGGCCTCCGGGCGGGCGAGCCCGTTTGGCGGCTGCTCGGGGCCAGCGGACCACCGCGCGTCGAGGTCAACTGGACGATCGCGGCGAGCGACCGCGCGCGCGCCGCCCGGGAGGCCGCCGAGGCGCGCGCGGCCGGGTTCGGATGCGTGAAGGTCAAGGTCGGCGTCGGCGACGACGCCGGGCGCCTCGCCGCGGTCCGTGCCGCGGGCGGGCCCGAGCTGGCGATCCGGGTCGATGCCAACGGCAGCTGGTCGGCCGAGGAGGCGATCGCCAGCCTCGCGGTTCTCTCCCCCGTGGGGATAGAGCTGTGCGAGGAACCGGCCTCAGGGATCGAGGAGATCGCTCGCGTGGCCGCGAGCAGCGAGGTGGGCATTGCCATCGACGAGACGGCGGCGGCCCCCGGCGCGCTCGATCGGCGCTGCTGCGAAGCGGTGTGTCTGAAGATCGCGCGCTGCGCCGGGATCAGCGGGTTGGTCGAGCAGGCGGCACGGGCCCGCCGGGCGGGCTACGACGTCTACCTCGCTTCGACGTTCGACGGGCCGCTGGGGATCGCCGCGGCCGTCCATGCGGCGGCGGCGATCGCACCGCGCCGGGCCTGCGGGCTGGCGACGCTCGGGCTGTTCGAGGGCCGCGGCGATCCGCTGCCCGTACGCGACGGATGGATCACCGCGCCCGAAGGTCCAGGGCTGGGGGCCGGTCTGGCCGGGTGGTACGACGCGCGCGCCTGAGACGAGTGCCTAGAAGGCCGGGGCGAAGAGCGCGCCCAGATCGAGCCCGAAGCTCGGAAGTTGCGGCGAGACCAGGGTGTCCGGCGCGGCGATCTCCGCCCCGTCGTCGAAGCGGCCCTCGCCGTCGCGGCGGTAGCGCAGCACGCTGGATGACCGGTCGTCGACGAGCCACAGCTCGCGCACGCCGTGGCGCTCGTAGTGGTTCTTCTTGACCCCCACGTCGCGGTTCCACGTGCTCGGAGACCGCACCTCGACCACGAGTTCCGGCGGGTGCACCATGTATTTCGCCCCGCGTGGCGGCAGGTGCGCTTGGGCGACCCAGACGACGTCTGGTGCGAGCACGTTGTAGTCGTCGATCTTCGTGTCGAGGGGAAGCCAGACGTATCCCCTTTGCTCAGCGGCGTTTACCCAATTGGCCAGGGCCAGATAGATGCGACCGACGATCGTCTGGTGCGGAATCAGGGGCTGGCTAACCACCACGCGCCCGTTGATCAGCTCGGTGAAGCGCTCGTCGAACTCGCGCGCCAGATACTCCTCAGCGGTGATGAGTCGCTCGGCGGTCTGCATCTCGACCACAGGCTAGCGCTCGTGTCGATGACGATCGGCATCCATCGGCCTCACCTCTCTGAGCCCCGAACGCCCGCCGATTCACCCCT
>DATCEM010000380.1:0-3124 GCA_036510175.1 Solirubrobacteraceae bacterium
CGCAGGGCAGCTGGGCCAGCCAGCGGACGGCGGCGACGGTGTCGAGCAGGTATCGCCGGTGCAGATCGATGAGCCGCGCGATCACCTCGCGACGATAGTCGCCCGGGGCCGCGGCCCGCGTCCGAGCCTCGGCGCGGATCAGGTCCAGCGGATACTCGCCCGGGGACAGGCCGTGCCCGTGTCGATGCGCCACGAGCAGGGCGTACCCGCGGGAGACGTAGAAGTGGCCGAGCGCGGGGACGTGGTCGGGGTTGCGCTCGCTGCCGTGGTTCCAGAGGATCGCCGGTGCCCGGCCGCCGCGACGCGCCTGGTAGAACCAGCCGCGCAGGAGGACGTCCCCGCAGGGGAAGGAAACGATCCGCGGCTCGAGCGGATCTTGGCGGGCAAGGCCGGCGGTTGGCGGCATGATCGGGGGCCCTGGCCGGATATGATCACGCGACGCGAGGATTGATGAAAGCGTCCGATCCGCCGCGGCCCGCAGCCCCTCCTGGACCATATCTGGTGATTGGTCTCGGGCGAGCCGGGCAGGCCGCGGTGGAGGCACTATGTGCCCGGTTCGGCGCGAGCTCCGTGCGGGTATGGGACGACTCTCGGGGCCCCGTCGTCGCTGCGCTGAAGGCCGGTCTCGCCGCGCGCGGGATCTCGGAGGTCGCGGGTCCGGATTCGCTCGGCGACATACGCTCGGTGATCAAGAGCCCGGGCGTCACCCCCGGTCATCCGCTGCTCAGGGCGGCCCGCGCGGGGCACCTACCGGTCATCGACGAGCTGGAACTGGGGTGGCGGCTCTCGCAGCGGCCCCTCGTCTCGGTGACCGGGACGAACGGGAAGTCCACGACGACGGCGCTCGTGTTCGCGGCCCTCGAGGCCGCGGGCAGCCGGCCGGCGCTGGCGGGGAACACCGACGCGAGTCGCGGGTGCCCCCTCTCCGCGCTGGCGCCGGGCGGTGATGGGTGGGTGGTGGCAGAGATCTCGAGCTATCAGGCCGAGGGATCTCCGGCACTGCTGCCCGACGCGTCGGTGCTCACCAACCTGACCCTCGATCATCTCCACTGGCACGGCACGATGGGCGCCTACGCCGCGGCCAAGCGGAGGCTGTTCGTGCGCGGTTGGCGCGCCACCGGCCTCGCCGTGCTCAACGTCGAGGATCCCTTCGGTCGCCGGCTGGCACGCGAGGTCGGCGAGCGGGGCGGTCGCGTCCTCGGCTACGGCCATCGCGCTTCGGCGGACTACCGCGTCCTCGGCTGCGCCTCGACGCTGCGGGGAAGCGTCCTCGAGCTGGGCACGCCCGCCGGGCGCGTGAAGCTCGAAACGAAGCTCTCCGGCGCCCACAATGCCGAGAACCTGGCCGCCGCGCTTGCCCTCGCCGACGGCCTGGGCCTGCCGCGCGCGAGCACTCTGAGCGCCTTGGCGGAGATGGCGCCACTGCCGGGACGCTTCGAGATCCTCGACGCCCCGGCGCCCTTCGACGTGATCGTGGACTTCGCCCACACGCCCGACGCGGTCGCGCGCACCCTCGCGGCCATGCGCTCGATCGTGACCGAGCGCGGGGGGCGCCTGATCGTCGTCCTCGCCGGACTCGCGAGGACCGAGCGCCCCACACGCGAGGCCACGGGCATCGCGGCACGGACGGGAGCCGATCACCTGATCCTGTGCGCCTCGAGCCTGCACGGAGAGCCACCGATGGTGGCGCTCTCGGGACTCCTCTCGGGCGCGCGCTCGGTGGAGCACGGGACGCTCGAGGTCGTGCTCGACCGGCGCGCGGCGATCGCGCGTGCGCTGACCCGAGCGGGCGCCGGCGACGTCGTGGCGATCCTCGGCCGGGGTCCGGTGAGCCGCCACTCCTACGGCGCGAAGGCCCGCCCGGGCACCTTCGACGACCGCGAGGTCGCACGCGAGCTGCTGCTCGCGGCGCCCCGGGGCGGGAGCTGACCCGCCGGCGTCAGCGGCCGGCCGAGCTTGAGCATCGCGAGAACGTCCACGGCGTCGTCGTCGGGCAGGCCCAGCAGCCGCGCCGCGCGCGACTCGTGGATCGCCGGGGAGGTCCAGCCGCCCAGACCCAGCGCGGTGGCGGCCATCAGGAGCTCCTGCCCCAGCTCGCCCACCTGGATGAGCAGATGCAGATACGCCCGCGAGTGGCGGTAGAGCCAGGCATAGCTGCGGAGGTCCGCGACGACGAACACGACGAAGCCGTTCCCGAGGATCCATCGCTGTCCTTGCACGCAGGCGAGCAAGGCGCCCTCGTCATCCGAGTCGGCAGCCCGCAGCAGGCGGTGGCGCATCCAGTCGTATTCGTAGACGCCGGGTACGGCGCCGGTGACCTCCTGCACGACGACGAACAGGTGCGCCCACGAGTAGAACGAGTTCATCAGCCGGAACGGGTCTCCGTCCGCGCGGTCGGCGGCGACCGCACGGAACGCGCTGGTCGCGCCATGGAGAACGCCCGCCATCTCCTCGACCGAAGGCGGCGAGGCGGTGAAGGCGCGCGCGGAGCGCCGTCCGACGAGCGCCGATAGCCGCGGCGCCACTGCGTGCGGTGGTGGGAGCGCGGTCGCGTCACCGCCCGCAAGCGGCTCGGGCGATCGGTAACCCGAGGCGGACTGGTATTCCTCGACCGTGGCCCGCCGCCTCTCGGTCAGTGCCTCCATGTCCTCGACGGGCTCGCGCGCATCGCGGTAGGGAATGTCCATCTGGCTGAACAGGAGATACGCGGGTCGCGACCAGCCGCGCTGCTCCCACAGCTCCAAGCGCCGTGACTCGCGCTCGGTGACGAGGATCCCCGCCTCGAGCGCCTGGCTCAGCTCGGCTGCGGTGAACCCTTCCTCGTGGGCCGAGCTCACCGACCTCGGCTCGAGGAAGGACGACGCGATCTCGGCGGCGCGCAGGCTCGTCAGCCTGAAGCGTTCGCCGGTTCGGGCATCGCAGGCGGCGAGCCGCCCGTCACGCCCGCGGTAGCCGAAGAGGAACGGCGACGTCGTGAGCACCTCGTCGGCGTCCATCACACCAGCGTGCCCACGTAGAGGGGCGGTTGGGAGAAGCGATCGAGGCCCAGGAGCTCGGCCACCTCGCTGTCGCGCATCTTCTGGTAGGAGTAGGTGCGGTAGCCCAGCATCCGCGCGACCCGCCG
>DATCEM010000381.1:0-12151 GCA_036510175.1 Solirubrobacteraceae bacterium
CTCACCGGGGTGGTGATGGCCACCAACCTCGACGTGCGCTTCGAGGACGCCCTGGCGACCTCGAAGAGCCTGCCCTCGTTCCTCACCGACCCGACGCGATCGCTCGAGAGCTCGAACGCGGTTCAGAAGCGCCTCGCCTCGCTGCGCCCAGAATCTCGCTTCGCCATCCGCCAGCGCCAGGCCGCGGCCAACGGGGCACCTGCTGATGTCGCGAGCCCGAGCAGCGCCGCCGCCGCGGGCGTCGCGCTGCCCGGCGTGAGCACCCCGACGCTCCCCGACCTCGGGAAGGCGCCGAATTTCACCGATAATCAGGACTGGTTCAACACCCCCGGCGGCGCCCCCCTGACCATGGCCGGCCTGCGCGGCCACGTCGTCCTCGTCGACTTCTGGACCTACACCTGCATCAACTGTATCCGCACGCTGCCCTTCCTCAAGGCGCTGTACGCCGACTACCACCCCTACGGCCTCGAGATCGTCGGCGTGGAGACGCCCGAGTTCACCTTCGAGCAGGAGGCGAGCAATGTCGAGCAGGCGATCCAGAGCGACGGCATTCACTACCCGGTGGTCCAGGACAACGATTACGGGACCTGGAACGCGTATCAGAACGAGTACTGGCCGGCCGACTACCTGATCGACGCCGGAGGCGAGGTCAGGCACGAGCAGTTCGGCGAGGGGGACTACAAGCGGAGCGAGGCCGCCGTCCGCGAGCTGCTCTTCCAGGCTGGGGTCAAGCACCTGCCTCCGCCGATCACCGTGAAGATCCCGACCGCGTCGCAGGACATGGCGACCCCCGAGACCTATCTCGGCGCCGAGCACGCGCAGCAGGAGGACTTCGCGCCCGCGCTCCACTCCGGCGTGCACGCCTACCGGGGCAACGGGAGCCTCCAGCTCAACGAGGCCACGCTGAAGGGGACCTGGAAGCTGACCTCGCAATACGCGACACCGGTCTCCCCCTCCGGCGAGCTCTCGCTCGACTTCCAGGCGGCCAAGGTCTACCTCGTGCTCACGTCGGTGGGCAATGTCCCGCGCAGCGTCGAGGTGCGGCTGAACGGCCGGCCGATCCCGGCGGCGGTGGCCGGCACGGACGTGCACGGGGGGATCGTCACGGTGCGGGGTCAGCGCCTGTACAGCCTGGTTTCCATGCCCACCGACGAACAGCGCCTGCTCACCGTCGAGCTCCCACCCGGCGTGCAGGCGTACGACTTCACCTTCGGGTAGGGAACGGTCAGTCGGCGTCGGCGTCGGCGTCTTCGTCGAGGATCGCCGCCGCTCGACGCAGATCCTCGGGGGTGTTGACGTTGAAGAAGGGCCGGCGATCCTCGATATCGAGCAGGCGGGGCCCGATCGCGGCGACCTCGGCCCGCAGGGAACCCGTGGCCTCGGCGGCCGCGCTCTCGAGCGCCGCGGCCGCCTCGGGGAGATAGAGCGCGAGCAGCGGCTGGAGCTCGCCGTCGCACAAGGGGATCACCGCCGGCGCCCCGGCCGGATCGGTCATGGCGATCCGGGTGATGAGCGACGCCGTGACGAAGGGCATGTCGGCAGCGCATACGAGCACTCCGCGCCCCTGGGCGAGAGCGAGGGCGTGGAGGATGCCCATGAGCGGATGTCGTGGTTCGGGGGGCTCGATCCACATCGGCACGCCGTCGAGGCTCGGCAACTCGGTGTCGGCCTTGGCGAGGATCACCACCTCGGCGAGCGCCTCGCGGAGGGCTCGCAACGGGTAGGAGATCAGCGGGCGACCGTGCAGCTCAGCCTTCGCCTTGGCGCCCCCGATCCGGCGGCCGAGCCCGCCGGCGAGGATCACTCCGATCGGGGCCTGAGGCCTGTGCACGCGAGGGCAGAATAGAATCATCTATATGGAGGGCTCCACTGAGGTCCGGAGCTGGCTGCGCTGCTATCGCTGCTGGTCGCAAAACCTCGAGGTGCAGGTGCACTACGAGGGGATCCACAGGATCGACCCCGAGACGGCAGAGCGGGGCGAGGTCGTGGACGAGATGCAGGAAGCGGTGGTCCAGTGCCTGGACTGCATGCACGACCAGCCGCACCTCGGCTTCCACAACGGACGCGTCGAGCCGATCGAGGATCGCTGGGAGCGAATGATCGCCGGAACCCCGTGGGTCGCATCGTGCACGGTGACCGTCGACGCCGACGAAGTCGAGACGTGCTCGGGCCCCGAGGCGGGCGACGCGCTCTCCTACGCGGCGTTCGGCGACCACGGCACGCGCGAGTTCTTCACCCACGTCCGCTTCCACAAGCACGACGAGGACCAGATCGTCGTCCACCTGCTCGTCGAGCTCTACGCCCGCTCGGCGGAGGAGGCGACGGCGGTGCTCGAAGGCTCGGCTCGGGGGGCGCTCGCCATCACGTCCTTGGCTGAGGAGTCTCGGCCTCCGGCCTCTACCGGCGGGGATCAGCACTAGCTAGTGGGGCGCCCGGCGGGCATGGGTTCCGCGCCAAGAACGGGGTCCGGGAGGTTATTTCTGGGTTGGGGGCGCAGGCAGTTGGCGCTGACCCCATGCCCGCCGGGCGCCTCGTGGCGGCTTATCTTGCGCCGGGCTCCGGCGGTTCGTGGTCTCCTTGGCCGTCGTGTGGCGGCGCCATAGCTCGCTAGCGATAAGGGCCAGGGCTACTGGCACGGTGGCGGGGAGCTCGTTTAGGGCGAAGAAGAGGAGGTCGAAGGTGGCGGCGAAGAGGAAGGTCAGGAGGGCTGCTTGACGCTGGCGGTGGATCTCTCTGGCCAGGACCGCTCCTAGTACCGCGGCTATGAAGAGGTCTCCGTAGCCCATCTGGATGCTGCCGAAGAGCTCTGATTGGAGCTGTGGGAGGCCGGCGGCTGGGTGGGCGAGGGTGAGGACGTTGTTGGGAGCTTGGAGCAGGTCGGTGGCGACGAGGTAGGTGTCGCCGATCGCCATGAGGACGATTCCCACCTTGAGCCAGCTCGGGGGGGTCAGGGCGCAGAGGAGGATGCCGAGGGTCACGCAGCTGAGGGCAGAGAGGATGAGGGCTGCGCCCTCGCCGGTCAGAGAGGTGCGCCAGATCCAGGCGACCGCGAAGAGGGGAAGAACGGCGATGGCGGCTCCCGGGCGAGCGCCGCGCATTCCCCAGCCGAGAGCGAGCGCGGCGAGGAGGGGAACGGCGACGAGGGCGAGGTAGGTCAGGCCGGTGGCGGTCTGGGAGACGCCGCGGATGGCGAAGATGACGACGACGATCGACCCCACGGGCAAAAGCGACCACCACCTCCCGCCGAGCCGGCGCAGCCAGCCCAGACCGGGCGGGTCAGCCCGCGGACCCGCGACGATGGCCGCTTGGACGGCGAGCATGCAGGCGTCGGAGGGGACGAAGGGCAGGGCCACGGATCTGAGGGTACGCATAAGGCCACGCCCGGAGCTAAGCCCCCGCGATTGTCAGGCTGCTCTGAGCCGCCTAGCCGAGGCGTGCCTCGAGCTCCCGCAGCTGCGCGCCGACCTCGGGCGGCAGACGGTCGCCGAAGCGCTCTAAGTGCTCTTGGACCTGGGGCAGCTGGGCCTTCCACGCCTCGGGGTCGACCGCCAGGAGCTCAGCCAGCGCGTCGTCATAGACGTTCAGGCCCTCGGTGTCGATCCCCTCGGCGGTGGGCACGAGCCCGATCGGGGTCTCCTCGGCTTCCGCGGTGCCTTCGCAGCGGCGGAAGACCCACGCCAGGACGCGCGAGTTCTCCCCGTAGCCCGGCCACAGGAACCCGCCGTCCGCGTCCTTGCGGAACCAGTTGACGTAAAAGACCTTGGGCAGCTTCGCGCCCTCACGGCGACCGAGCTTCAGCCAGTGGGCGAAATAGTCGCCCATGTGGTACCCGCAGAACGGGAGCATGGCCATCGGGTCAAAGCGCAGCTTTCCGACCTCCCCGGCCTGAGCTGCTGTGGTCTCCGAGGACATGATCGACCCGAGGAAGACGCCGTGCTCCCAGTTGCGGGCCTCGTGCACGAGCGGGACGACGGTCGAGCGGCGCCCGCCGAAGAGCATCGCGTCGATCGGCACCCCGTTCGGATCCTCCCACTCAGGCGCGATCGACGGGCACTGCGAAGCCGGCGAGGTGAAGCGCGCGTTCGGGTGCGCGGACGGCTTCTCGGACGCCGGCGTCCAGTCGTTGCCGTGCCAGTCGATCAGGTGGGCTGGGGGCTCGGGGGTCTTGCCCTCCCACCACACGTCGCCGTCATCGGTCTTGGCGCAGTTGGTGAACACGGAGTTCGCCGCCAGCGTCTGGATCGCATTGGGGTTCGTCAGCTCGCCTGTGCCCGGAGCGACGCCGAAGAAGCCGGCCTCGGGGTTGACGGCGTAGAGCCGGCCGTCAGCGCCGAACTTCATCCACGCGATGTCGTCGCCGATCGTCTCGACCTTCCAGTCGGGGAGGGTCGGAATGAGCATGGCGAGGTTGGTCTTGCCGCAGGCACTGGGGAACGCTGCGGCGATGTACTTGACCTGGC
Source organism: Solirubrobacteraceae bacterium (assembly GCA_036510175.1). Lineage (GTDB taxonomy): Bacteria > Actinomycetota > Thermoleophilia > Solirubrobacterales > Solirubrobacteraceae > Palsa-465. The sequence continues at coordinate 4,461 of DATCEM010000381.1, forward strand.
CCTCGGGCGAGGTGAGCTTGAGGATGAGCATGTGCTCGGCCATCCAGCCCTCGTCGCGGGCCATCACCGAGGCGATGCGCAGGGCGAAGCACTTCTTGCCGAGCAGGGCGTTGCCGCCGTAGCCCGAGCCGAAGGACCAGATCTCACGCGTCTCGGGAAAGTGCACGATGTATTTGTTCTCGGTGTTGCACGGCCACGGGACATCCTCGTCGCCGTCGGCCAGGGGCATCCCCACCGAGTGCAGACAGGGGACGAACTCGCCGTCGGCGCCGAGCGCGTCGAGGGCCGGCTGGCCCATCCGGGCCATGATCCGCATCGAGGCGGCCACGTAGGCGGAGTCGGTGAGCTGGACGCCGATGTAGGAGATGGAAGATCCGAGCGGACCCATCGAGAAGGGCACGACGTACATCGTGCGACCGCGCATCGAGCCGGCGAAGAGCCCCCTCAGCGTCTCGCGCATCTCGTCGGGGTCGCGCCAATTGTTCGTCGGACCGGCGTCGGACTCGCGCTCTGAGCAGATGAACGTTCGATCCTCGACGCGGGCGACGTCGGCGGGGTCGGACCGGGCGAGGAAGGAGTTCGGCCGCTTCTCCTCCGCGAGCCGCTCGAAGGTACCGGCGTCGAGGAGCGTCTGCGCGAGTTGCTCGTACTCGTCGTCGGAACCATCGCACCAGCGGATGGAGTCGGGCTCGGTCAGCTGGGCTACTTTCGCCACCCAAGCCTGTAGGCGAGCATTGTCGGTCACTGCTTCACGCTGCGCTTCGATGTACGCCATGGACTCTTCTGCGCTCCTTTTCTATTCGGTGGGGGTCTGTGCCTACCCATGAACTCTACCCGTGGGAGGATTTACTTAGCCCTATTCGACGTTCGTCTCGGCGCTCTCGAGACCGGCGGAGGGCAGCTTGCGGGGCACGAGGACGAGGCGTTTGAACTCGGCGACGAGGACGCCGTCCTGGTTGAGCACGCGTGTCTGTACGCGAACGGTCCCGCGGTCGGGCTTGGAGCGCGACTCGCGCACCTCGAGGACCTCGGATTCGCAGAACAGGGTGTCCCCGTGGAAGACCGGAGCGGGGTGCTTGAGCTCCTCGGTGGCGAGGTTCGCGATCGCCTTGCCGCTCACGTCGGAGACGCTCATGCCCAGCGCCAGCGAGTACACGAGCGGCCCTACGACGACGTTGCGGCCCTGCTGGGACTGCTTGGCGTAGACGTCGTTGAGGTGGAGCGGGTGGTGGTTCATGGTGATCAGGCAGAACAGGTGGTCGTCTGACTCGGTGACCGTCTTGGCGGGCCAGTGTTTATAGACCGCGCCCACCTCGAACTCCTCGAGATAGCGGCCGTAGGGGTGCGCTCCGCTCGCCTCGCGGGCTGCCTGGTCGGTGTCGACGTGCGTCATGGGGTCTCCTGGTTCGGGGCGACGGGGAGGATGCCAGTCGGCGCGGCGGGGTGACGCGACAGGTACGCGTCGCGACGCCAGCATGTCTGTTTCGAGGTCCGGAGACTGGGGCGGCTCCCCCTCCCCCGGCGCTCCTCGCCTCGCTAGCGCACCGTTCCGAGAACGGTGCGCTAGTTCACGGTCCCGAGTACCAACGGCACGACGCGCTCCGCGCCGGCGCGCCGGAGCTGGCCACCCACCATGGCCAGCGTCCACCCCGAGTTGCGGCGGTCGTCGAGCAGCACCCCGGTTCCCGGCGGCGGCCGGCCGGAGATGGCGAAGGCGCCGCGGACATTGGCCGCCCGCTGTACTGCGTTGGCCATCTCGCGCTGCGGCGGGCGAGCCTCGGCGCGCGCCACCAGCTCCACGTAGGGCACCGCCAGCTCCTCGGCGAGGCGCTCGGCGAGGCGGGCGATGACCTCGCCCGAGCGGGCGCAGGGAACCGAGCTGACCCAGTCGACCGTCCCCCCCGCGCCGCGCACGACGTCGGCGAGAGCGGCCACGATCTCGCGCTCGAACTCCCCGGAGCGCAGCCCGCGCTCGATCGCCGGCCACCAGCCGCCGTCGCCGAAGCGGGCGAGCGCCCAGCCCGGCTCTGTCCGCACGTCGTCGGGGATCTTGCGCATCGTGCCGGCGGGGTCGGGCGCCATCTTCTTGACCTCGAGCTCGATCGGCCGGGAGCGCAGGTGGCGCCCGGCGAGCTCGACGAGGGCGGGGGCCGGGGGCTCGGCGAAGCGGGGGGCGGTGCACACCGAACAGCGACCGCAGTCCCTCGGATCCGGGTCGTCGAGCTCCTCCTGCAGGACACGCATCAGGCAGCGTCCGTCGGTCCCGAAGGCCGCCATCGCCGCCTGCTCGGCGCGGCGCAGAGCCGTGACCTGGGCGTAGCGCTCGCCGTCGTAGGTCCAGTGTGCCCCGGGGACAAGCTGCCAACGCCTGCCCTCGCGGCGCACGGCGCCCTCGACGTCGAGGATCTTCAGCATCGCCTCGATGCGGCCCATCCCGAGGTTGACCACGGCCATGAGCTCGCGGGTGCTTCGGCCCTGCTCGCCGGCGATCCGGAGCTCGTCGAGGACGGCGCTGACCCGATCGTGCGCGGGAAAGGCCTGCTCGATGAAGAAGTCCTGGATGCGGCGGTCCTCGCCCCCGCGCAGGAGGATCACGTCGGCGTGGTCGACGCCGCGCCCGGCGCGCCCCACCTGCTGGTAGTAGGAGACGACCGAGCCCGGCGCCTGGTAGTGGACGACGAACCTCAGGTCGGCCTTGTCGTAGCCCATCCCCAGCGCGCTCGTGGCGACGACCGCCTTGACCTCGTTGCGCAGCAGGCGCTCCTCGGTGGCGATGCGCTGCTCGGTCTCCTGCTCGCCGCTATAGGCCAGCGCGCTGATCCCGTTGGCGGCGAGGAACGCGGCGACCTGCTCGGCGTCGCGCTTGGTCAGCGTGTAGACGATGCCCGAGCCCTCGAGCTCGGGCAGGTGCTCCACGAGCCATGCGAGTCGCTCGGCCGGCCGCGGGAGCTCGAGGGCCTCCAGGCGCAGGCTGGTCCGGGCGAGCGGGCCGCGGTAGGAGCGCAGCGGGTCACCGCCGGGGAGGGCAAGCTGCTCGACGACGTCGGTCACCACGCGGTCGTTGGCGGTGGCCGTCGTGCCGAGAACCGCGACCCCGGGACCCAGGGCGCCGAGCATGTCCTTGACTCGCCGGTAGTCGGGACGGAAATCGTGTCCCCAGTCGGAGATGCAATGGGCCTCGTCGATCACCAGCAGCCCGACCGACGCTGCGAACAGCGGCAGCATGCCCTCGCGAAACTGGGGATTATTGAGCCGCTCGGGGCTGATGAGCAGGAGGTCGAGGGTGCCCGCGGCGAGCCGGCCGCCGACCTCCTCCCACTCCTCGCGATTGGTGCTGTTGACGGTGTGCGCGCGCAGCCCGAGGCGCCGGGCCGCGGCGATCTGGTTGCGCATGAGCGCCAGCAGCGGACTGACGATCAGCGTCGGCCCCGCGCCGGCCTCCCGCAGCAGGGCGGTCGCCACGAAGTACACGGCCGATTTCCCCCACCCCGTGCGCTGCACGCAGAGCACCCGGGCACGGTCGACGACGACATCCTGGATCGCCTCGAGCTGCCCCGGCCGGAACTGCGACAGCTCATCGGCGGTGAGCGTGCGCAAGCGATCGAGGGCAGTCTCGGCGAAGGTCACCGGGGTCGTGGTGCTCATGCGCTCATCGTGGCACGCGGAGCGGCGGGCGGTCGGCGATTCCCCGTGACCGGTGCAGAGTCGTTACAGATCGCGGCGCAAACCGCGGTCAGGAGCCCGGCGGCTTGTCCAGGATGACGCCGTACACGCGCCTGACCTGGAGACGGACCACAAGCCGCCTCGCCTCGATCATCTGACCGAAGAAGGGCTCCTCGTCCAGCTCGCCGTAAAAGGCCGAGTGGACCTCGAGGAGCTCACGGCAGGCGTCATCGCCCGGCGTGGCGGCGATCTCCGAGGTCTCGGCATCGCACTCGGCGACGGCGTAGGACCAGAAGTGGGGTCCCGAGACGTGCAGGGCGGCATGGGGATCGCGGCGCAGGATCTTGCCCTTGACCCGATCGGCGGTGGTCGAGACGCGCGCGATCCGCTCCTCAGCGTTCCAGACATAGAGCACGTTCGTCAGGTGGGGATAGCCGGCGCGCGTCACGCCGGCGAGGACCGCCTCATTGGTGCTGGCGATCAGATCCAGGAGCTGCTGCTCGTCGGCCATCTCCTACCCAGATTAGACGAGCCAGATTCAGCGTCGCCCCGGCCCATGGGCGAACCTATGGCGATCGGTCCCGCCCCGCGGGACGAAACGACAGAGTTTCTCCTCGCGCTGACGGCCCGCGCGGGTACGATGGCCAAGTGGGCCCCCGTGGCGCCGCTCGGTGCGAGGATGTTCACGACGGGGGCCAACGACACCCCCTCACCAGGAGACGATCCTTGCGCAACCCCCGCGATTTCGGAAAACCCCTCGCCCTCGGCGCCCCGACGCCGATGCTCGAGATCCCGTTCAAGCCCTCGCGGATGATTCACTTCTTCGACCCGAGCAACGAGAAGATGGTCGGCAAGGTGCCAGACCTCGCCGCCAAGTCGGACATCGTCCTCGGGAATCTCGAGGACGGGGTGTCGGTCGACAATAAGGAGGCCGCCCGCGCAGGCCTCATCCGCGTCGCCCACGAGGTCGATTTCGGCGAGACGTCGCTGTGGACGCGAGTGAACAGCCTCGAATCGCCGTGGGCACTCGACGACCTGACGACCCTGGTGAGCGAGATCGGCGCCCAGCTCGAGGTGGTGATGATCCCCAAGGTCGAGGGTCCGTGGGACATCCACTACGTCGACCGCCTGCTCGCCCAACTCGAGGCGAAGGCCGGGCTCGAGCGGCCGATCCTCGTGCACGCGATCCTCGAGACCGGGCTTGGCGTGGTCAACGTGGAGGAGATCGCCGCCGCGAGCCCGCGCATGCAGGGCATGAGCCTCGGACCCGCCGACCTCGCCGCGTCGCGGCGGATGAAGACGACACGCGTCGGCGGCGGGCACCCCGGTTACCGGATGATCGACGACCCCGATCCCGACGCTCCGGACGCGCCCCGCGCCACGGCGCAGCAGGACCTGTGGCACTACACCATCGCCCGCATGGTCGATGCCTGCACCTCGGCGGGCATCCTCCCGTTTTACGGCCCGTATGGGGATATCCGGGACGTCCAGGGGTGCGAGGCCCAGTTCCGCGCCGCCTTCCTGCTCGGCTGCGTCGGGGCGTGGTCCCTGCACCCGGTACAGATCGAGATCGCCAAGAAGGTGTTCAGCCCCGATCCCGACGAGGTTGCTTTCGCCAAGAAGGTGATCGAGGCGATTCCCGACGGCCGCGGCGTGCACATAATCGACGGCAAGATGCAGGACGACGCCACCTACAAGCAGTGCCAGGTGATGCTCTCGCTCGCCGAGATGCTCGCCCGTAAGGATCCCGAGCTCGCCGACGCCTACGGACTAGCGCCGTCCCCGGTCGGGTAGCTCGACCGGATGCGCATCTCGGCCAAGGCGGAGTACGCGGTACGCGCGGCAGTCGAGCTCGCCGCGGCGACGGGCGAGAAGCCGGTCAAGGCCGAGCGCCTCGCCACGGCGCAGGAGATTCCGCTCAACTTCCTCGAGAACATCCTCGGCGAGCTCCGCCACGCCGGCGTCGTCCGCAGCCAGCGCGGCGCCGAAGGTGGCTTCCGCCTCGCGCGGCCGCCGACCGAGGTGACGATCGCCGACGTGATCCGGGCGGTCGACGGTCCGCTCGCGAGCATCCGCGGCGGCCCACCGGAGAGCGTCTCCTACACCGGGGCGGCCGAGCCCCTGCCCAACGTGTGGATTGCCGTGCGCGCGAGCCTGCGGGGAGTCCTCGAGCGGGTCACGCTGGCCGATGTCGCGGCCGACAAGCTCCCCGCCCACGTGATCAAGCTGGCGCAGGACCCGGAGGCGTGGATCACGCGCTGAGCGCCAGCGCCGGCGCGCGGGCCCGGAGGTAGACGATGTCGCTGCGCTCGAGCTCAAGCTCGTCGGCCTTCTCCGGCGTGAGCTGAGCGTGGGCCTGGCCTCCGCCGGCCAGCTCGAGCTCGACGCGCACCTGAGACCCGAGGTGGACGACGCGTGCCACCATCGCCTCGATGGCGTCGCCCTCGGGCTCGAGCGCCAGCGTCACCTCGTGCGGACGCACCAGGGCCTCGCCGATTCGGCTCACCGGACCCAGGAAGCCCATGACCCAGTCGTTCGCGGGGTGCTGGTAGATCTCGCGGGGAGTACCCGCCTGCTCGATCCGGCCGGCGCGCATGATCACGACCTGATCGGCGACCTCCATCGCCTCCTCCTGATCGTGGGTGACGATCAGCGTGGTGACGCCGAGATCGTCGTGGAGGCTCCGCAGCCACGAGCGCAGCTCGGCGCGCACGTTCGCGTCGAGGGCGCCGAAGGGCTCGTCGAGGAGCAGCACCTTGGGCCGCACGGCGAGCGCGCGCGCGAGGGCCATCCGCTGGCGCTGGCCTCCGGAGAGCTGCGACGGATAGCGCTCCGCGTACCCTGAGAGCCCGACGATCCCGAGCAGCTCGTCCACCCGCTCGCGGATCTCCGCCTTCGGCCGGCGGCGCACGGTGAGGCCGAAGGCGACGTTGTCGCGCACCGTCATGTGCTTGAAGGCGGCGTAGTGCTGGAAGACGAAGCCGATCCCGCGTCGCTGAGGCGGGACGGCGAGCGCCGGATCGCCGCCGATGGCGATCTCTCCTTGATCGGGCTGCTCGAGCCCGGCGATGAGCCTGAGCAGCGTCGACTTGCCCGAGCCGCTGGGGCCGAGGAGCGCGCTCAGCGACCCTTCGGGAACCTCCAGGGAGACGCCGTCGACGGCCTTGAAGTCGTCAAAGGACTTATGCACGTCGTGGAGCGAGATCGCCATCAGAGCCTCCGCTTGTCGGGTGCCGTCATGGTCATGACCACGAGGACGAAGATCGAGATTGCCGCGAGCAGCGCCCCGGCCGTGTAGGCGCCGGCGCTGTCGAAGTTGTAGAAGCGCGTGTCGATGAGCAGGGGAAGGGTCTGCGTCCGGCCGGCGATGTTTCCCGAGACGATGAGCACCGCGCCGAACTCCCCGAGTGCCCGCGCCGTGGTGAGGACGATTCCGTAGGCCAGGCCCCAGCGGATCGAGGGCAGGGTGATCCGGAGGAAGGTCTGGAGCCGGGAGGCTCCGAGCGTCGCCGCGGCCTGCTCCTGCTCGGTCCCGATCTCCCTGAGCACCGGCGCCACCTCCCGCACGACGAAGGGCAGCGATACGAACACGGTCGCGAGGATCATCCCCAGCGGGTTGAAGATGACGGTGATCCCGTGACTGATCAGCCACTTGCCGAACCACCCCGTGGTGCCGTAGACGAGGATCAGCGACAGGCCGATGATGACCGGGGAGATCACGAAGGGGACCTCGATGATCACGTCGAGGAGCCAGCGCGCCCGGCCCCGCCCCCGCACGAGCACGAGCGCGCAGACGACCCCGAAGACGGTGTTGGCGACGAGGGCGATGACCGCGATCTCCATGGTCAGCCAGAACGCGCTGATCGCCGCCGGCGTGGTGATCGAGGACCACACCGATGAGAGGCCCTGGGCGAAGGTCTTCTCGAACACGAGCCCGACGGGGAGCAGGAGGAGCAGCGCGAGGTAGCCGAGGGCGATAACCCGCAGACCGATGCGCGCCGGGCGGTTCACCGTCATCGGTGACCTCC
>DATCEM010000382.1:0-4074 GCA_036510175.1 Solirubrobacteraceae bacterium
AAAAGCACCGCAAGTCGGCGGTCGGCTCCGCGGTGGAGCTGATACTGATCGTCGCTACTGCACTCGGTCTGGCGCTGGCCATCCAGGCGTTCATCATCAAGCCGTACCGGATCCCGAGCGGCTCGATGCTTCCCACCATCCGCCTCGGTCAGCGGGTGCTCGTCGACCGGCTCGGCGACGACTTCTCAAGCCCTCACGTCGGCGAGATCATCGTCTTCCACCCGCCCAAGAACTATGACCTCGGGTGCCTGGACACGAGCGAGGGACAGACCGGCGGCGCGGGCCAGAGTCCGTGCGGGGTGCCCCGCGCGGAGGAATCGAGCGAGACGTTCATCAAGCGCGTGGTCGGACTGCCCGGTGATCGGATCGCGATCAAGAACGGGCACGTCTACCGTAACGGAGTTCGCGAGCACGACGCCTACATCGCCGGGTGCGCCGGCCAAGCCTCGTGCAACTTCCCGGTCCCGATCACCGTGCCGCACGGTGACTACTACATGATGGGCGACAACCGCGGCGAGTCCGACGACAGCCGCTTCTGGGGGCCGGTTCCGCGCTCGTGGATCATCGGCGACGCCTTCTTCACATACTGGCCGCCGGACCGGATCGGAACCCTCTGAGTTGCGGGTAAAGGGAATTGTGGAGCTTGTGGTGACGATCGCCGTCGCCGTGGGCATCGCTGTTCTCGTCCAGGCCTTCATCGTCAAGCCCTACCGGATCCCCAGCGGATCGATGGAGCCCACGCTCGACGTCGGCCAGCGGATCCTCGCCAACCGGATGATCAACCACCCGAGCCTCGGGGACATCGTCGTCTTCCATCCGCCGAGTGGGGCGAATTCGCTCCTCGGTACATGCGGCGTGGCGGACGAGGGAGAGAGCCAGAGCGGGCACTTCTTTCCCCGCGCGTGCGACGTTCCCACCCCGACCGCCTCGCGCCAGACCTTCATCAAGCGCGTCGTCGGCGTCCCCGGCGACCGGATCTCGATCGCCGACGGGCACGTGATGCGCAACGGGGTGCGGGAGAAGGACACCTACATCCACCCCTGCGGCGGAGGTCCTGAATGCAAGTTCCCACAAACGATCGTCGTTCCGCCCGGCGATTACTTCATGATGGGCGACAACCGTGGGACGTCCGACGACAGCCGCTACTGGGGCCCCGTCCCCGACAAGTGGGTCATCGGGGTTGCGTTCTTCACCTACTGGCCGCCCGACCGGATCGGGACCCTCTGAGCACGCGCCCCCGCGCCGGCGGCAGGCGCCGCGCCCCGGTCGCCGGCTGCTGCGCTTCGATCGCGCGCTCGGGGTCCGCTTCGTAGCGGGTGCCGACGAGGCAGGGCGAGGATGCCTGGCGGGACCGCTCGTCGCCGCCGCGGTCCTCTTCGATTTCGCCCGGATGGGGCCGGGGGAGAGTCGCGTGCTCGCCGCGCTGAACGACTCCAAGCAGCAGACGCCCGCCGCCCGGGCGGAGCTCTACCCGGTGATCCTCAAGGTCGCCGCGCGGGTGGCGATCGTCACGCGCTGCGCTCCGGGCATCGACGCCCGAGGGCTCCACGTGACCAACCTCGCGGCGCTCCGCGACGCGCTGCTCCTCGTCGCCCGGCCGGGATGCCTGTGCCTGAGCGACGGCTTTCCCGTCAAGGGCCTGCCCCATGAGCACCGGGCGGTGATCGGCGGTGACGCCAAGAGCGCAGCGATCGCCGCGGCCTCCGTGCTCGCCAAGGAGACGCGCGACCGCTACATGCACCGCGCCGACGCCACCCACCCCGGCTGGGAGTTCGCCCAGCACGTCGGCTACGCGACGCCCGAGCACCGCGAGGCGATCGGGCGCCTCGGGGTCTCGCCGCTGCATCGGCTGTCGTTTCAGTCGGCGGCGTATCAGCAGTTGGCGCTGTAAGCGGGTCGAGGGCCCGCCCGTTAGAACGCCCCTTCGATGTGCTCGAGGCTCACGAGCCTTCCGGTGGCGTCGATGGTTATGCCGATGGCGTCGAAGCGGATGAGGTCCGAGTGGGGGCGGTTGGTGCGGTCGATGAGCCAGGCTCCGGCCATCTTTCTCAGGCGCTGACGTTGGGGTGCGCGCAGGCCTTCGAGGGGGCCGCCGCTGGGGGAGAGGCGCCGGGTCTTGACCTCGCAGAAGGCGAGCGTCGTTCCGTCGAAGGCGACGATGTCGAGCTCTCCCCAGCGGGTCCGGTAGTTGCGCTCGACGATCTCGTAGCCGAGCCGCGTGAGATGCTCCGCGGCGAGGCGCTCGCCGTGCTGGCCGAGGCGGTGGCGAAGGTCGGTGCTCATCGCCACAGACGCTACGGCGCATCGCGTGACATGTGGCACGGTGATCGTCACTTCTCTGCGCAATTGCCACGGGCGAATGGGGGAGAGTTGATGCTCCGCGTCACCCACGTGTCACGCGATGCGGCGTAGCGTCCTTCCGCATGCTCGCGCAGGTGGCTACGTTCGCAATCGATGGCGTCGATCCTCGCCCGGTCTGGGTCGAGGTCGACATCCGCGCCGGCCTGCCGACGTTCACCATCGTCGGCCTGGGCGACGCCGCGGTGCGTGAGTCGCGCGATCGCGTCCGCTCGGCCGTGCTCAACTCGGGCTTTGATTTTCCGCAGCGCCGGATAACGGCGAACCTCGCCCCGGCCTTTCTGCGCAAGGTCGGCCCAGGTTTTGACGCGGCGCTGGCGCTGGCGCTGCTCGCGGCGAGTGGGCAGGTCCCCGTCGAGACCCTCGCGGGCTACGCCGTGTACGGGGAGCTGTCGCTGGGTGGCGAGCTGCGCGACTCGCCGGGCGCGCTCGCGGTGGCCGAGGGCGCGCGTCGCGCCGGGCTCGAGCGCCTGATCGTTCCACCCGAACGGGCGCGGGAGGCGGCGCTGGTCGAGGGTCTGCAAATCGCCGGGGTAGCGGACCTCCGCGCGGCGGCGGATGTGCTCCGCGGACGCGAGCTGCCGCCGTCCCCATCGTTCCCTGCGGTCGCGGCAGCGCGAACCAGGGACGAGCCTGACCTGGACGACGTGCGGGGCCAGCAGAGCGCGATCCTCGCACTCCAGATCGCCGCGGCGGGCGGACACAATCTCCTGCTCGAGGGAGCGCCAGGCACCGGCAAGACGATGCTTGCGCGCAGGCTACCGACGATCCTCCCCGAGCTCACGCGCGCCCAGGCGATCGAGGTCACGCGCATCCACAGCGTCGCCGGCGCCCATGCGGGAGGGCTGATCTCGGCGCGACCATTCCGCGCTCCCCATCACACGATCTCGGCGGCCGGGCTGGTCGGCGGCGGGACGCCGCCGCGACCGGGCGAGGCGAGCCTCGCGCATCACGGCGTGCTCTTCCTCGATGAGCTCTCGGAGTTCTCGCGGCCGAGCCTGGAAGCGCTCCGCCAGCCGCTGGAGGACGGCCACGTGACGATCGTGCGCGGTCAGCGCGTACTCGAGCTCCCGACTCGCTTCATGCTCGTTGCAGCATCGAACCCGTGCCCGTGCGGCTTCGCCGGGGTCGGCGATCGCTGCGACTGCGGCGAGGCCGACCTGCGGCGCTACCGGCGCCGGCTGAGCGGCCCTCTGCTCGACCGGATGGATCTGCTCGTGACCGTGGAGCGCCCCGCCGGACACGAGCTCCGGGCGCCGCCGGTGGTCAGCTCCGCGCGAGCGCGTGAGCGCGTCCTCGAAGCTCGCCATCGGCAGGAGGACAGGCTCGCGGGCACCGACGCCACGTGCAACGGGGAGATGGACTCGCGGCTCGCGCGCCGCCACGTACGCCTGGACCGTGCGGCCGAGCTCGCGCTCGGCGCCGCGTACGACCAGGGCGCGCTCAGCGCCCGCGGCCGCCACCGCGTCGTGCGCGTCGCGAGGACGGTGGCCGACCTCGACGGTCGCGATCGGGTGGGCGCCGCGGACGTGCTCATGGCGGTGAGCCTGCGCCAGCGCGACCGAGCTGATGGCGCCCTCGCCGCATGACCGCCGAGCCCCACGCCGACGTCCGGGCCTCGACGGCGGGCGCCCAGGCCTCGACGGCGGGCGCCCACGCGTGCGAGGACTGCCTGCGCCGCTCGTGGCTGGTGGCCCGGCTCGGTGCGCAGTTCGA
>DATCEM010000383.1:0-3068 GCA_036510175.1 Solirubrobacteraceae bacterium
CGACGGCGGGGAGGGAACCCTGCCGGTGGAGGACCCGGCGACGGGCGAGACGCTGTGCGAGGTCGCCGACGCATCGGTGGAGGACGCCAAGGCGGCGCTCGACGCCGCCGTCGAGGCGGGTCCCGAGTTCGCCGCGACCCCGCCCCGCGAGCGCGGCGAGATCCTCCGCCGGGCGTTCGAGGCGGTCATCGCCCGCCAGGACGAGCTCGCGCTGCTCATGACCCTCGAGATGGGCAAGCCGATCAGCGAGTCCAAGGCGGAGATCCTCTACGCCGCCGACTTCCTGCGCTGGTTCTCCGAGCAGGCGGTGCGGATCGACGGTCGCTTCTCCGTGGCGCCGAACGGCCAGAGCCGCCTCTTGACCATGAAGCAGCCGGTCGGGCCGTGCCTGCTCATCACGCCGTGGAATTTCCCCATGGCGATGGGGACGCGCAAGATCGGCCCGGCGATCGCCGCCGGGTGCACGACGGTGGTCAAGCCCGCCCAGCTGACGCCCCTCTCGATGCTCGCCCTGGCCGGGATCCTCGAGGAGGCCGGACTGCCCGGAGGAGTGCTCAACCTGATCACGGCCTCTTCCTCGGGCCGGACCATGTCGCCGCTGATCGCCGATCCGCGCGCGCGCAAGCTCTCGTTCACCGGATCGACCGAGGTCGGCCGGACGCTCATGGGTCAGGCGTCGGAGAACCTCCTGCGCCTGTCGATGGAGCTCGGCGGCAACGCGCCGTTCATCGTCTTCGAGGACGCCGACTTCGATGCCGCCGTCGACGGCGCGGTGATCGCGAAGATGCGCAATATCGGGGAGGCGTGCACCGCGGCGAACCGCTTCCACGTCGCCGAATCGATCGCCGATCGCTTCGCCGAGGCGCTCGCCGAGCGGATCGGTGCGATGAAGGTCGGCCGCGGCACCGAGGACGGGGTCGAGGTGGGGCCGCTGATCGACGCCAAGCAGCGCGACAAGGTCGCCGCGCTCGTCGACGACGCTGTCGGGCGCGGCGCCCGCCCGCTCGTAGGCGGTCACGCCCTCGACGGCGCCGGCTACTTCTACGAGCCCACCGTGCTCGCAGGCATCCCCGACGACGCGAAGCTCCTGCGTGAGGAGATCTTCGGTCCGGTGGCTCCGGTCAAGCCCTTCGCCACCGAGGAGGAGGCCATCGCCGCGGCCAACGACACCGAGTTCGGTCTCGTCGCCTACCTGTTCACCAGCGACCTGCGGCGCGCGCTGCGCGTCAGCGAGGCGCTGGAGACCGGCATGGTGGGCCTCAACCAGGGCATTGTCTCCAACGCCGCCGCCCCCTTCGGAGGGCTCAAGCACTCCGGCTTCGGCCGCGAAGGCGGCTACGAGGGGATCGAGGAGTACCTGGAGACCAAGTACGTGGCGGTGAATCTCTAAGCGGATATGGAGCGGTGGGCCCCCCAGCGGCCCACCTCTTCGCCTTCCTACGCTTCGGTCACTTCCATACGCACGCTGTCGAGCTCGACCCCGGACTGCTTCTGGGCCGCGATGAGGTCAGGGTGGTTCATGAACTTCTCCCCCTGCTCCCTGCTCTCGAACCGGTGCATGACGAGGACGACGTTCGGATCGTCGACGTCGCGATAGACGGCCTTGTCGGTCACACCGCCCTCGTTCTGAATGTCGGCCGCGCCGTCATAGCCCTTCTTCCACTCGTCGTAGTCGGCGACGCGATGCTGAACGAAAACGTGGTCACGGAACTCCTTTCCTCGATTGCTTGACGCTTTGATACCAGATCGTCGGTCCTGCTCGCTTGTTCTGAGCGCAATCGACTACCGTAGGGCCATGAGCATTTCCGACTCCGACGCCAAGGCGATCACCCCCGAGGGCCTGGTCGCGCTCGAAGCCGAGCTCGAAGAACTCGAAGGACCGGCACGGCGAGCGATGGCCGCGCGCATCCTCGCAGCGCGGGAGCTCGGAGACCTCAAGGAGAACGCCGAGTACCACATCGCCAAGGAGGATCAGTCGCACCTGGAGACGCGAATCCAGCGGCTCCAGCAGCGCCGCCGAGAGGCGGTGGTCGTCGAGGCGAAGACCGACGAGCCCACCTTCGCCTTCGGCCGTACGGCCGAGGTCCTCGACGAGGCGAGCGGCAAGGTTCACACCTGGACCATCGTCGGCTCGACCGAGGCCAACCTCGCTCACGGCAAGCTCTCGGCCGAATCGCCCGTGGCCAAGGCGCTCATCAACCATGCTCCCGGTGACTCGATCGAGGTCCAGACGCCCGGCGGCCCACGCACGTACCGGGTCCAGGCGCTCGTCGCCTGACCCCACGCCGGCTCCCCGCTTCCGAGCGGAATCGGCTGCATAGGGCCACGTCTGCTAGCTTGGGGTGTGCGGTCGGCGCCGTCGGCCGCGAGGCAGCTCGCTTGGGTCCCGCGCAAATAGGCGCGGTTCGGGTCAGCACTAGCCTCCCGAACCGTACCTTCCGCGGCCCTCACTGCCGCCGAACTGGAGTTAAACCATCTTGTCTATAGACACGTGCGCCGACACCGGCGCATCATTCGCCGACCTGGGCGTATCACGAGCCGTCGCCGACGCGCTCGCCGCCCGCGGCTTCAACGAACCTTTCCCCGTACAGCGCCTGGTCATCGGCGACGTGCTCGCCGGCCGTGACGTGCTCGTGCGCTCACCCACCGGATCCGGTAAAACGCTTGCCTTCGCCGTTCCCATGGTCGATCGCCTCGAGGCGAACCACGCCGGGCGCCCGGCTGCGCTGATCCTCGCGCCGACGCGGGAGCTCGTCTCCCAGATCGCCGAGGAGATGTACTCGGTGGCCCATGCTCGCGCTCTGCGCGTGTCCACCGTGTACGGCGGCGTCGGGCTGACGCGCCAGGCCAAGGAGGCCGCGCGCTCGCACATCATCGTCGCCACCCCCGGCCGCCTCGAGGATCTGCTCGCCCGCGGGGCGTTCACCCTTGACCGCATCAAGGTGCTCGTGCTCGACGAGGCCGATCGGATGCTCGACATGGGCTTCCTGCCCGCCGTCGAGCGGATCGTCCGCCAGTGCCCGCGGGATCGCCAGACCCTGTTCTTCTCCGCCACCCTCGACGGTCAG
>DATCEM010000384.1:0-16546 GCA_036510175.1 Solirubrobacteraceae bacterium
ATCCCTCGCCGCCGAGGAAGCGCCGCTGGCGCTCACGCGGGAGCAGGGCCTCGCGGTCGTGGAGCTGGAGGATGAAGTCGACCCGCGCTCGCAGCGACTTGACCGGATCGAGGAGCCGGAACCCCGCGCTGCTCGCCCATCCGGGCAGCGACATCCCCCCGAGTCCGTCGGCGATGACCCCCGCTGCGTTCTCGATCAGGGCGGCGGGAATGCCGAACGGGACACCGGCGCGCGTGTCGACCGGGCTGCCGAAGGTGATGAGCGAGGCGAGGCCCTCGCCCAGCCGGTAGGCCGCGGCCTGATAGACGAACATCCCACCCTGCGAGTAACCGGCGAGGTGGACGTCGCAGCCGGTGGCGGCGCGAACCCGCTCGACGGCGTCGGACACCGCGAGCACATGGTCGGTCAGGGTGCGCTCGAGCCCGCCGGGCTCGTGCTCGGGGGAGCCGAAGTCGACGACCCACGGGTCGATGCCGAGCTCGTGGAGGACCGCCACGCCGCTCGTCGCCGGCGACACGTCGTAGACCTCGGTGGCGAGCATCAGCGGAGGCACGAGGAGGACCGGCGGCCCGCCTTCGCTCCCCGGGAAATAGCGTCGCAGCCGGTATACCCGCTGCTCGCTGGCGACCTCGTAGGGCGAGTGCACCTCATCGGTCTCCAGTCCGCCAAATCGCGCGACCTCGAGCGCGTTCTGCGCGATCGCGCCGAGGCGGGTCACGGGCGTTGAAAGGCTCTTGGGCAGCAGCTCCATCCCGGCTCGCCCACATCATCGCGGAAACCATCCCCGCCACGCCAGGGTCACCGCCGAGCCGCTATTGTCCTTCTGCCAATGAGCCTGGCCATGGAGACGGTGGAGCTGAGTATCGACGGCGGGGTCGCCCGGATCACGCTGAACCGACCCGATGCGCTGAACGCCTGGACCCATGCGCTGGGCCAGGATCTCCGCTCGGCACTCGATCACGCCGCCGAGAGCGCCGAAGTGCGAGCGATCGTCCTCACCGGCGCCGGCCGGGCCTTCTCCTCCGGCGCCGACCTCAAGGGCGGCGTCGTCGGCGAGGATGGCACGCCCGACGTGCTCACGCCACTGCGCGAGATCTACAACCCGCTGATCCTCCAGGTGCGCACGATCCCCAAGCCCGTCGTGGCCGCGGTCAACGGCCCCGCGGTCGGGATCGGGTGCTCGCTCGCGCTCGCCGCCGACCTCATCGTGGCCGCCGAGTCCGCCTACTTTCTCCTCGCCTTCGTGAACATCGGGCTCGGCCTCGACGGCGGCGCTTCAGCGTTCCTCCCCGCCCGCGTCGGACAGGCGCGAGCGTTCGAGCTCGCCTACCTGGGCGAGCGCCTCCCGGCCGCGCGGGCGCTCGATTGGGGCTTGGTCAATCGCGTCGTTCCCGACGCCGAGCTCGAGACCGAGGTCGGATCGCTCGCCGACAAGCTGGCCGCCGGTCCCCCCCGCGCCTATGCGAGCATCAAGCAGACGATCAACGACCAGCTCTATCCGCGCATCGCGCAGCAGCTCGACGACGAGGCCGTGCTCCAGCAGGAGCGGGCCCGTTCCCAGGACTTCATGGAGGGCATGCTCGCCTTCATGGAGAAACGCCCCGCGACCTTCACCGGAGACTGACGAACGCATGGCCGATGCTTTCCATCTCGGAGGGTCCGGTGAGCCACTGGTTCTCCTGCACGGCTTCACCGGCACCTGGGAGGCATGGACGCCTGTCCTGCCCATGCTCGAGCGCTACCACACCGTCTTCGCGCCGACGCTTCCCGGTCACTACGGCGGCGAGCCGTTCCCGGCGGGCACGCGGATATCAATCCCCGCCAGCCTCGACATGATCGAGCGTCAGCTCGACGCTCAGGGAATCGAACGCGCGCATTTCGTCGGCAGCTCGCTCGGCGGCTGGCTCGCCCTCGAGCTCGCGGGCCGGGGGCGGGCGCTCAGCGTCACCGGGATCTGCCCGGCGGGATGCTGGGAGCGCGGACCGGCGCCGTGGGCGGTGCTCATGTATTTCCGCCGCAATGACCTTCTCCTCAAGATCGGCCAGCCCCTACGCCTACTGCCGTTCGTGGCGAGGCGGCCGCATCTGCGCGCGCTCGCCCTGTTCGAGGTCGTCACCCGACCGGTGAGCGCGGACGCGGCGTACATGATGTTCACCGGCGCGGCGAACTGCGCGATCGTGCCTGATGCGATCAAGCTCGCCGCATCCGGCGACATGTTCGGCGATCTTCCCGCGATCGACTGTCCGGTACGGATCGCCTACGGAACCCGGGACCGGCTCATCCATTGGCCCGGGCACTACACGATGATCCACCGGCAGAAGCCCGACGCGGACTACATAGCCCTCGAAGGACTGGGGCATCTGGCGATGTGGGACGACCCCGAGCTCGTGGCACGCACGATCCTCGAGGTCACCGCGCCCGACCGCGTCCCGGAGCTCGCCGCGGCGTAGCGGTTACTTCGCCTTGGCGGTGAACGGCTCCGTCTGGGTGCAGTTCGGGAGGCTCTTGATCTTCGCCAGGACGCTCACCTTGCCGGTGGCGTCATGGCCGCTGAAGGTCCCGCTGATGTGGAGCCTGTCCGACGTCGTCTTGCCGAAGTGGTCGGTCGAGGCGCCCGAGAACTTCCCCCCGCTGATCGCCAGCGTGGCGTAGTGGAACTTCGGTGCCACCGAACCCGCGCCGGGGCCACAGGTCTCCTCGAACGCGACCACGAGGTCGTCGACGTCCTTGCCGTTGGCCGAGACCTTGAAGCTCATCGGGTAGCCGGGCCCCACCGACCCGGAGTATTTGGCGCCCTTGACCGGTCCGCGGCCCGCCGCGCTCGCCAGCACGGGAGCGACGGCGAGCACCAGCAGGGTTACGGCGAGAGCTGAGAGTTGTATGCGCCTCATCGGTTCCTTCCGGCGGAGGCGAATATATCTCACAATCCGTGCTTGCGCAGCCAAAGTTCGAGCAGCGCGATGTGCCAGAGCTTCGAGCCGCCGAGCGTCGTGAGGTCCTCGTTGGGCGCCGCCAGGAGCCGCTTGACGTGCTCGGGGCGAAACAGGCCGCGGTCCTCGATCGAGGAGCCGGTGAAGGCCTCCCGGATCAGCTCGAGGGTGGCGCCCTCGATGTTGTAGAACGCGGGCACGGGGAAGTACGCCTTGGGACGATCGATTACCGCGTCGGGTACGAGGCCGCGGGAGGCGGCCTTGAGGATGCCCTTGCCCCCGTCCGCGAGCTTGAGTTCCGGCGGACAGGCGGCGGCGAGCTCCACCAGCTCGTGATCGAGAAACGGTGTCCGGGCCTCGAGCCCCCAGGCCATGGTCATGTTGTCCACGCGCTTGACCGGGTGCTCGACGAGCATGACCTCGGTGTCCAGGCGCAGTGCGCGGTCGAGCGGCCCCTGCGCTCCCGTCTGCCCGAAGTGCCAATCGAGGTAGGCGCGGCTCGGGTCCTCATCGAGGAGATAGCGCGACTGCAGGACCTCCGCCATCTCGGAGTGCGGTCGGTCGAAGAATGCCGCCTCGTAGGCGTCGGCGCCGGTCCCTTCGGCGCCCACCAGGGGCGGGTACCAGAAGTACCCGGCGAAGACCTCGTCCGCTCCCTGCCCCGACTGGACGACCTTGTGCGAGCGCGCGACCTCCTGCGCGAGCAGGTAGAAGGCCACCGCGTCGTGAGAGACCATCGGCTCGCTCATGGCCGCGAGCGCCCCGTCGAGCGATTCCAGCAAGCGGGTCTCCGGCACGTGGATCTGGCGGTGGTCGGTGGCGAACTGCTTGGCGATGAGGTCCGAGAACTCGAACTCGTCGCCCTCGTGCTCGCCCACCCCGTCGAACCCGATGCTGAAGGTGGCCAGGTCCTTTTGCCCGCTCTCCGCGAGCAGGGCGACGATCAGGCTCGAGTCCAGACCGCCGGAGAGGAGGACGCCGACGGGAACGTCGGAGACCATGCGGCGCTCGACGGCGGTACGCAGCGCGTCGAGGATCGCCTCGGCCCAGTCCTCGGGATCCCAGTCGGCGACGCGTGGGTGGCGCGTGTAGTCCGCGCGCCAGTAGTTCTCGGTGACGCGCCTCCCGTCGGGCGAAACGATCATCACCGTCGCCGGCGCCAGCTTGTGCACGCCCTTGAGGATCGTCCGCGGCGCCGGGACGGCGGCGTGGAAGGTCAGATAATGGTGCAGCGCGACGGGGTCGAGATCGGTGTCGACCCCTCCCCCGGCGAGGAGGGCGGGCAGGGTTGAGGCGAAGCGCAGCGCGCCGCCGACATCGGCGAGGTACAGCGGCTTGATGCCGAGCCGGTCGCGGGCGAGGAACAGGCGCCCCGAATAGTGCTCGTAGAGCGCGTAGGCAAACATGCCGGCGAAGAGCTCGGCGCAGCGATGGCCCCAGTGGTCGTGGGCCTTGAGGATCACCTCGGTGTCGCTCGTCGAGGCGAAGTGGTAGCCCTCGCGCTCGAGCTGGGAGCGCAGATCGCGGTGGTTGTAGATGCAGCCGTTGAAGACGATCGTCGTGCCGTTCTCGTAGTCCGTCATGGGCTGGTCGCCCATGCTCGAGAGGTCGATGATCTTCAGCCGGCGGTGGGCCAGTGCGACCTGCCCGTCGGCCCAGGAACCGGCACCATCGGGCCCGCGGTCGGCCATCGTCGCGGCCATGCGCTCGACCGCATCGCGGTCAGGCGTGCCACCCGTCGTGAACTCACCGGCAAATCCGCACATGACGGGATTTCTATCGAATTAGGGTCCGGGACTAGGACACGAAGGCATCGGCGAGGAGCTCAACGAGGCCCGGCAGGCCCCCTGGTTCGGCCGCTGCCCTGCGCTGTCGTTTCGCTCCCGGTTCCTCCCCCAGCATGTGGAGCATGTCGAGCATGGTCTCGCAGCCGAGGTCGGCGGCGTGAGGGCGGGCGGCCTCGAGCAGCGCCTCCAGCTGCTCGCGCGCCGGCACCCGTTGCTCGGCCACCGCATCGATGAGCCGGCCCGACATGCCGTCTCGCGCCGCGATGAAGCGATTCTCCTCCAGCACCTCGGGGCGACCCGACTGGGGGTCGGTGTGATACCCCTCTTCGAGCTCGAGACGTGCGATCGATTGGACGAGCGCGACGAGCGCGGCCGTCTCGGAGGTGGTGATCTGCGCGTCCATGATCCGCACTTCGACCGTCCCGAAGCGGGGCTGGGGCCGGACGTCCCACCACAGGAACGTCGGCTCGGGGAAAGCGTCGCAGCGCAGCAGGAGGTCGACGGCCTCGACGTAATCCTCGTAGGACGAGAAGGCTCGGGGGATGCCCACCCGGGGGAAGGCCTGAAAGAGCGGGGTGCGTGTCGACGCCAATCCCGCGTCGCGACCCTGCCAGAAGGGAGAATTGCCCGACAGCGCAAGCAGGAGGGGCAGGTGGACCCGCAGCCGGTTGTTGAGCACGATCGCGGCCTCGGGGTCGGGGACGCCCACGTGCACGTGGAGTGCGAACGTCGGCTCCCGGCGCGCGAGCTCGCGCATCGCTTCGTAGACGAGCTGGTAGCGGGCGCCACTCGAGATCTCCGTGCCCGTCCACAGCGCAAACGGGTGCGTACCTGCGCTCGCGACGCGGAGGTTGGCGGCGGCCAGCTCGCGCGTGAGGGTCGCGCGGAGACCGGCGATCTCACGTGCCGCCCCCTCGACGCTGTCGTGCGGATGGCTGGCGAGCTCGATCGCCGCTCCATGGGTCTCCGCCGTCGCCCGCGAGGCCAACTCCGGCGTGAGCCGGGGCAGGACGTCGTCGATCCGCTGGGCCAGCGACCAGTCGTGGGGATCGAGGAGCATGACCTCCTCCTCGATGCCAATGGTGTACGGGGTCGAGGCTCCCCACTCCGCCCATCCGGCGAGTGTCGATGTGCTGAGCTCGGCTCTCACGAATCCTCCAATTCCTTGGATTATGCCCTCATGCGACGTCGGACAATCGTGCCGCCGCCTCCTCGAACTGGCTCGCGGCGTCCACCAAGGCGCAGAACAGCGCCGCCTGACCGAAGCGATCGACCAGGCACTCGGCGTGCCATTGCACACCCACCACGAACTCGCGGTCGGTCGCCTCGACGCTCTCGATCGTGCCGTCGCTCGCCTGGCTCGTCACGTTCAGACCCGCTCCGAGCGTCGCGATCGCCTGATGGTGAAACGAGTTCACCTTGGTCCGCCGGCGGTCGAGGATCTCACTGAGGCGAGAGGTCGGGGTCAGGGTCACCCAATGCGTGGGTCGCTCCCCCACCTCGGACTGCCGATGGGTTATGCGCTCCCCGACGATGTCCGGGAGATGCTGATGGAGCGTGCCCCCACGAGAGACGTTGAGCAGCTGCATCCCCCGGCAGACGGCGAGGATCGGCAGTCGCCGAGCGTCCGCCGCCTGCGCGAGCGCGAGCTCGAACACGTCGAGCTGGCTCTCGGTCGGACCGGTGCGCGTGTGCCGGCGCTCGCCGTAGGACTCAGGGTCGAGGTCCGGGCCACCGGACAGGCACACCCCGTCCACCCGAGCGAGGAGATCATCGAGGCAGTCAACCTGGAGGGGCGGAACGACCACGGGGATGCCCCCCGCCGCCTCGATCGCGTGGAGGTACTTGAGTCCCAGCGCCATCTCGAGCTGGGGCGGCTCGCCGTGCCGCGTCGGGGTCACGGCCGTTCCGGCGCGGACCTCCGAGGTGGTGACGGCGATGAAGGGGCGCGGTCCGGGTGCGCTCCTGGCCTGATGCGGCATTATCGGCTCGACCGCCAAGGACACGTACATGCTTCTACCAGGGGCCGGGGACGGAGCCTTTGGCCCTGAGGCCAAGATTTCCTGCAGGTTCCTATCAATTCAATTCGTCGGGAGAGCGACGCCGGCGATCCGAACGACGCGTAGCTCGGTCTGGTGGATCTCTCTCACCGCCATCGCCATGGCGCGCTGAAGCGTCGGGGCCTTTCGGTAGAACTGGGCGAACGGCTCACCCTCATCGGAGACCCGGAACAAGGCATCGCCGCAGCCCACCGCCACGAGCTGGTCGAGGAACGGCTCGGGATCCCGGTCGAGAATCAGCGTGAACTTGTGCCGCACCATCGCCATGGGCGGGATTCTTGCAGTCCGGATAAGCGCCGCGCAACACCCATCCTCACCAGCCGAGCGTGCCCGGCGGACCTTTGAAGGGACCGAGGAGATCGGCGGTGATCCAGCCGCCGTAGAAGTCGCTCGCCTGGGCACTGACGAGCTCGTCGCCGATCCAGGCAGCGTCCACGCGCCCGGGATAGAAGGCGATGTGGTCCCCCAGCGCCGCGTACCCGGGCGAGGGCTCAGGGTAGAACCAGCCGACCGCGGCAAACCGCTCGCCGGCCACCGTCGCATCGAGGTAGCGGGCCGCCCCTTTGAATTCGCACCACGTCGAGCGCTTCTGGCTCTCGCCGAGCAGGTCGGTGCGCACGTCGGCCCTCGCCACGTACACGGTCGGCGGGTGGCTGGTCTCGAGCACCCGCAGAGCGCGCGTCGAGTCGGCCAGCACCTCGCCGCCCACCTCGACGCGGACGCGTTGCTCGCACGGACTGACGGCGGGCGGGCGAGGGTAATCCCAGACGTTCTCCATACGCCGTATACGCGCAGTCACCGCTGGTGGTTGCCATCTGAGAGCCTAGCCATCTCCCGTGAGCATCTGGCGCGATATCGTCGACACCCTTCACCCTCCGCGCGAGAGCCGTGACGGCCCGCTGCCGCCGCTCATGCTCGCGCTCACCGTGGTCACCGGGCTCGTCGACGCGACGAGCTATCTGCGCATCGGCCACGTCTTCGTCGCCAACATGACCGGGAACGTCGTCTTTCTCGGATTCGCCATCGCCGGCGCGAAGGGTCTGTCGATCGAGGAATCCCTGGCCGCGCTGGCGGCGTTTCTCGTCGGCGGTCTGATCGGCGGCAGGCTGGGCGGGCGCTGGGGCCACCATCGCGGCCTCCACCTACGGGCCGCGCTGAGCTTCCAGTTGGTCTTCCTGGCGGGAGCGGCCGTGGTCGCGGGCGCGACCGGCGCCGGAGCCCATGTCGGGTCCGGGACCCGCTACGTCCTCATCGTCCTGCTCGCCGTCGGCATGGGGATCCAGAACGCGAGCGTGCGCAAGATCGCCGTACGCGACCTCACGACCACCGTGCTGACGATGACCCTGACCGGGATCGCCTCCGACGCGAAGGTCGTCGGCGGCCCGGGGTCGGCGGTCGCCCGCCGGACCCTATCGGTCGGGGCCATGGTCATCGGGGCGCTCATCGGCGGCCTGCTCGTGCTGCGGGTCGACGACTTCGCGCCACTCGCCGTGGCGACGGCCCTCGTCGCCCTCACGGCGATCGCCGCTCACCGGGTCTCGCGGGCGCCGGGCCCGTGGACCAAGCCTGGACCGTGAGCACCGACGCGCGCTAAGTGGGCTCGGAGGCGGGGGGGCGCCGGCGGCGCCGGCGGCGAACGAGGAGGAGGCGAGCTTCGTCGTCGCGCTCCTCGAAGTGGATCTTGCCGCGGTAGGCGGCGGTGGTCGGCCCCAGCTTGACGGTGAAGGTGCCCTCGTAGCTGCCGTCATCGTCGCGCTCGGTGAGCTCGGCGCCAGGAAGGCAGGGCGCCACGCTTGCGAGGTCGGTCAACAGTGACCACACCCGGTCGGCAGGCGCCCGCACTTCGAAGGACTGCTCGAGCTTCATTTCTGCTCCTCGCGGCTCAAGGCGGTCAGGTCGCCGACCTCGTCGACATCATCGGGCACGGCGACATCGTCGCAGGGAACGAGGTGAGTGTTGGCGGACTTGAACACGCCACGCGCCCCTTCGTCGCCGCGCAGGGTGAGGAGGGCGTCGAAGAGCGAGCCCTCGAGCAGCGCGGGATGGCCGGGTACGCCGTCGTAGCTGGCGCGCACCGCACGGCTCGTGCCGTCGGGGCCGCCGCGAGCGCCGAGCACCCGCGCGATCGCCTCGGCGCTCATCCTCGGCTGGTCGCCGAGGGTGATGAGGATCGCGTCGGCACCGGCGGACCTCGCGGCGCTCACCCCCGCCCGCAGAGACGCGGCCATGCCCTCGTCCCAGTTGGGGCACACGATCGGCTCGTGTCCGTGGAGATCGACCGTCTCGAGGATGCGCTCCGCGTTCGCCCCGAGGACGACGAACCGCGACTGCAGATCAGACCCCTCGGCCGCCGCGAGAGCGTGCTCGAGCAGCGGGCGCCCTTCGAGCGGGGCAAGCTGCTTGCCGCCGCCGAAGCGCCGCCCCGCGCCGGCGGCGAGGACAATCCCCGCGGTCGTCCCGGTCACAGGTCCTCCCGCTCGAGCAGATCCGCCAGCACCCCCAGCGAGCGCAGGCTGTTTCCGGGCAGGATGCGGTCGAGATGTGGGGCGGCGGCGACCATCCCCCGCGTCAACGGCTCCCACCGCGGGTCGGCGGCGAGGGGGTTGAGCCAGATCAAGCGTCGTGCGCAGCGACGGAGCCGCGCGAGCTCCTCTCCGAGGAGCTCGGGATCGCCGCGGTCCCACCCGTCGGAGAGGAGAATCACGACGCTGCCGCGCCCGATCAGGCGGCCGTACTCGCGATTGAGCGCGCTGACCGATTCGCCGATGCGGGTTCCCCCGCGGGCGTCGTGCAGAGCCGCCTCGGCGCGGCGCAGAGCGGCCTCCGGGTCGCGACCGCGCAACTCGTGCGTGATCCGCGTCAGGCGGGTGGAGAAGGCGAACGCCTCGACGCGACGTCGGGCGGTCACCGTCGCCTGCATGTAGGCGAGGAGCATCACGGCGTAGGGCGCCATCGAGCCGGACACGTCGGCGACGAGCACGAGCGGACGCGCCTCGAGGCGGTGCCACGAGCGGCGCAGCACGAAAGGCTCACCACCCGTCCGCCATGACGCGCGCATCGTCGCCCTGAGGTCGATCCGCTGGCCCCGTCGCGAGGCATAGACGCGGCGCGTGCGCCGCTGCGGCCCGCGCTTCGCCCCGCGGCGCAGCAGCGCGAGCGCGGCGGCCCGATCACGCTCGTCGTAGCCCGCGAAGTCACGCTCGAGGAGCAGCTCGGTATCGCTCCAGGCGGCGGGGACCGCCTCGCCCGCCTCGAGCTGCGCCGACGGCGCCGCCGAGGGCACAAGCGTGCGCGGGAGCAACGAGCGCATCGCGTCGTCGAGCTCGGGCGGCACCCCGGCGCCCCCGAGCTCGGCCTCGGCGCCGTGCTGCCATTGCCGCCAGGCGTCGTCGAAGGCCTCGAGGTGCTCACGCGCGGAGCACAGGGTCGCGCGCAGGGCCACCCAGGCGAGGGCGGCGTCGCCGGGATCGGGAAGCGCGGCCAGCGCCCGGTGGGCGGCGAGAAGCTCCCCGGTGCCCACCCGTACCCCGCGGTCGCGCAGCAGCGCGCACAGCGCCCCGAGCCGCTCGGTCAGGGCCGCGCCGGTGCCCGGCCGCGCGGCGCCGGGCGCGCGCTCAGGTCTCTCCGGCTCGGGGGCGCGCTCAGACACCCTCGAGCACTCCCTGCTCGCGCACGCGCTCGATGTCCTCGCGCACCTTGAGCGCAGCTCCCAGCGTCTCCTGCAGGGCCTCGGGCCCGAGCGCACGGAGCGCGCGCGCCCAGGTCACGGTCTCGCCGACCCCGGGCACCTTGTACAGGCCCGCTTCGCGCAGGCGGCCGACGGCCGCGACCACGCGACTGGCGATCTCGTCGCTCACTCCGGGCAGGCGCGTGAGGACGATCTCGCGCTCGCGCTCGGGGTCGGGATAGTCGATCCAGTGGTACAGGCAGCGGCGCTTGAGCGCGTCGTGGAGCTCGCGGGTGCGATTCGAGGTCAGCACCACGAGCGGTCGCCCGACCGCGGCGATCGTCCCGAGCTCGGGGATCGTTACCTGGAAGTCGGCCAGGAGCTCGAGCAGGAAGGCCTCGAACGCGTCGTCGGCGCGGTCGACCTCGTCGATCAGGAGGACGACCGGGCCGTGGTGCTCGAGCGCCTCGAGCAGGGGCCGGCGCACGAGGAATTCGCGCGAGTACAGGTCGGCCGCGGTGGCGCCGACCTCGGAAGCGCGCAGCGACAAGAGCTGCCGAGCGTGGTCCCAGTCGTAGAGGGCCTGATGGACATCGATTCCCTCGTGGCACTGCAGGCGGACGAGCCGGGCGTCCGAGGCCGAGGCCCAGGCGCGAGCGAGCTCGGTCTTGCCCACGCCCGCCTCGCCCTCGAGGAGCAGCGGCTGCTCGAGGGCGACCGCCAGGTGGAGCACGGTCGCCACCTCGCGGCCGGCGAGGTAACCCTGGCCGGCGAGCGCGGCGCTTACCGCGTCGACATCGTCCGCACCCTGTGCGCCTCCTGCCGCGTCTGACGCCGCGCTCACCCCCTAGATCCCGGCCGCCCGGGTGAGCGCGCGGCGCGTCATCACGCGTGCGAGGTGTCGCTTGTAGTCGGCGGTGGCGTTCCCGTCCGGCGGTGGATTGGTCCCCTCAGCGGCGTGCTCGGCCGCGGCGGCGATCGACTCGGCGTCGAGCGGCTTTCCCCGCAGCGCCTCCTCGACGGCGCTCGCGCGCAGCGGAGTCGAGGCCATATGGGTCAAGCCGACGCGCACATCGCTGACCACTCCGTCGCTCCCCTGGACGACGGCGAGGGCGCCGACCATCGCCCAGTCCTCGGCCCGCCGGGTGAACTTCTCGTACGCGCCGCCGAAGCCCTCGAGCGCCGGGAGGCGCACCTCCGTAAGGATCTCGCCGTGCCTCAAAGAGGTCGACATGTAGTCCTCGAACAGGTCGGCGGCTTCGATCACCCGCTGGCCGTCGGGGCCCTGCACGGTGACGCTCCCGTCCAGGGCCAGGAGGAGCGTCGGGAGATCCGACGCCGGATCGCCGTGGGCCAGCGACCCGCCGATCGTGCCCCGGTTGCGCACCTGCTGATCGGCGATCTTATGTGCCGTCTCGCTGATCACTCCGAGGCCCGCCTCCTGGAGCTCGGCGTGGCGCGTGAGGGCGCCCACCCGCAGCGTGCCGTTCTCGCGCTGGATGCCTGAGAGCCCGGGCAGCCCCTGAAGGTCGACGAGGATCGAGGGCGCCGAGAAGCGGAGCTTCATCAGCGGCAGCAGCGAGTGGCCTCCCGCGAGCGGCTTGGCATCCTCGCCTCCGTCGACCAGAGCACTAATCGCGTCATCCAGTGACGCCGGCCTGACGTAATCGAAGCCTTCGGGGATCATCGCTGTGCCTCCTGGATCGCCGTCCATACTCTGAGCGGGGTGCAGGGCATGTTCATGTAGCCGACGCCGAGCGGCCGCAGCGCGTCGATAACCGCGTTGACCACGGCCGCCGAGCTGGCGATCGTGCCCGCCTCGCCGATCCCCTTGACGCCGAGGGAGTTGACGGGCGACGGCGTCACCGTCCGGTCGGTCACGAACGAAGGCACCTCGGCCGCCGTGGGGAGCGCGTAGTCCACCAGGCTGCCGGTGACGAGCTGGCCGGCGTCGTCGTACCTGATCTGTTCGTAGATCGCCTGGCCGATCCCGTGCGTGATGCCCCCGTGGACCTGGCCGTCGATGAGCATCGGGTTCAGCGGGTTTCCGCAGTCATCGACGGCGAGATACCGCGTCACCTGGACCTTGCCCGTCTCGACGTCGACCTCGACCTCGCACGCATGGGCGCCGAAGGGGAAGACGAAGTTCTCCGGGTCGTAGAACGCATGCTCCTCGAGCGCGGGCTCCATCCCCTCGGGCAGGAGCTCCGGGCGTACGTGGGCGATCCCCGAGATCTCGGCCAGCGCCATGCCCTTCTCGGTCCCACGCACCCGGAAGGTGCCATCGGCAACCTCGATGTCCTCGGGCGCCGCCTCGAGCTGGTGGGCGACGATCTCCTTGCACTTCTCGGCCACGCGGTCCGCAGCGCGGGCGATCGACTCGCCGCCCACGGCCATCGAGCGCGACCCGTAGGTCCCGAGTCCCATCGGCCCGGTGCCCGTGTCGCCGTGGACCACCTCGACGACCTCCGGTGAGACGCCGAGCTTGTCGGCTGCGAGCTGGGCGAACACCGTGTCGTGGCCCTGCCCGTGACCGGAGGTGCCGGTGAACACGGTCACCGCGCCACTCGGATGCACGCGCACGACCGCCGATTCCCACAGCCCGGTCTGCAGTCCGAAGCCCTCGGGCCCGGTGACGCGCGAGGGCGCGAGGCCGCAGATCTCGGTGTAGGTCGAGAACCCGATACCCCGGTAGACGCCCTGCTCGCGGAGGCGTGCCTGCTCGGCGCGGAACTCCTCGTAATCGAAGTGCTCGAGCAGTCGCGCGAGCGTGCCCTCGTAATTACCGCTGTCGTAGACGATCCCGTAGGCCACCTCGTGGGGGAAGGAGTCGGCGGCGATGAAATTACGTCGGCGCAGGTCGAGCCGGTCGATGTCGAGCTCGGCGGCGAGCTGGTCGATGCACACCTCGATCATGTGCGTCGCCTCGGGGCGTCCGGCACCTCGGATGGCGTCGGTCATGCATTTGTTGGTGAACACTCCGACGATGTCGGTCTTGACCGCCGGGATGTCGTACACGCCGGTCATCACGAACGCGCCCAGCGACGGGATCGTCGGCGTGAGCATTCCGAAGTAGGCGCCGAAGTCGGCGATGATCTTCACGTGCAGCGCGGTGATCTTGCCCTCGCGGGTGGCGCCCATGCGCACGTAGGCGACCTGGTCGCGACCGTGGTGGCAGGTGGCCATGTGGTCGCTGCGCGTCTCAGTCCACTTGACCGGGCGGCCGAGCCTGCGCGAGGCCCAGCTCACCATCACCTCCTCGGCGCAGAACTGGAGCTTGGCGCCGAAGCCGCCGCCCACGTCGGGGGCGACCACCCGCACCTTGTCCTCGCTTGTGCCGAGCACGATCGACATGAACAGGCGGACGAAGTGCGGAACCTGGGTCGATGACCACAGCGTCAGCTCGCCGGCACGGTAGTCGGCGATCGCGCTTCGGGGCTCGATCGGGGCCCCGGAGACCCGGTGGTTGACGACGCGTCGTTCCACGACCACGTCGGCCGCGGCGAAGCCCGCGTCGACGTCGCCGCCGCCGAGCGACCACTCGTGGGAGCGGTTGGTCCCGAGCTCTTCGTGCACGAGCGGGCTCCCGGGCTCGAGCGCGGATTCGGGATCGGTCACGGCCGGAAGCGGGTCGTAGTCGACGATCACGTCAGCGGCGGCGTCGACGACCTCGCCGCGGCTGCGCCCCACCACGAGGGCGATGGCATCGCCGACGTGGTTGACCTCGCCCTTGACCAGCGGCCAGCGCTCCGGGGTGTTGACCTCGATGCCGGGCGGCACCCAGGCCATGGGCATGGCGGCGACCACGTCGGCGAGGTCCTCGCCGGTGAACACGCCGATGATGCCCGGGCGGGCCGCCGCGGCGGAGATGTCGATGTTGGTGATCCGGGCGTGCGCTTCGGAGGAGCGCACGAACTCGGCGTGGAGCATCCCCGGCAGCGTCATGTCATCGGTGTAGTTCCCGCGACCGGTGATCATGCGCGGGTCTTCCTTGCGCTTGAGCGAGGTGCCGACCGAGCTCATGCCCTCACCTCCTCAGGCGCCTGTACGGCGGCGGCCTGCTGCACCGCCTTGACGATGTTGTGGTAGCCGGTGCAGCGACAGAGGTTGCCCTCGAGCCCGTGACGAATCTCCTCCTCGGTGGGGTTCGCGTTACGCGCGAGCAGATCGGCGGCCGCCATGATCATCCCGGGGGTGCAGAAACCGCACTGCAGGCCGTGCTGCTCCCAGAAGCCCGTCTGCAGCGGGTGGAGCTCGCCGTCCGCGCCGGAGAGGCCCTCGATCGTCGTCACCGCGTGCCCGTCCGCCTGGACACTGAGCACCGTGCAGCTCTTGACTGCCTCGCCGTCGAGGTGGACGGTGCAAGCACCGCAGCTCGACGTATCGCAGCCGACATGGGTGCCGGTAAGGCCCAGCTCATCGCGCAGCGTGTGCACGAGCAGGTCGCGCGGCTCTACCTCGGCCGTGCGCTCGTCGCCGTTGACCGTTACCCGAATCGTGACACGCATTCCCTCTCCTCAGGGTCGGGTGGTGGATAAGCGATCTAACCACCGCGAGGGTCGCGACGCAAGCGTCCATTCGTCGAGGCGACTCGTCCCTTGCGGGCGATGGCGAGGACGTATAGTGGATCATCGACTGCGCCAGGAAATTCGTCCACCTGAGAACGTCGTGACCGACCGGATCCACAGCATCGCGACCAACGGCGCCGGCAGCGACATCGACGCGCTCGAGACCGGCGAATGGCTCGAGGCGCTCGACGCGGTCCTCGCCCACGACGGGCCGGCGCGCGCCCGTCAGCTCCTCAGCCAGGTCGTAGAGCGCGCCCACGGCGCGGGCGCGGGCCCGACTGCGGATCTCAATACCCCGTACGTGAACACGATCCCGGTCGAGCGTGAACCGCAGTTCCCCGGCGACCCCGCGGTGGAGCGCCGGCTCCGCTCGTTGGTGCGCTGGAACGCGATCGCCATTGTCGTGCGCGCCAACAAGGTCTCCTCCGAGCTCGGGGGCCACATCGCGAGCTACCAGTCGGCCGCCACGCTGTATGAGGTCGGCTTCAATCACTTCTGGCACGCGGCCAACGCCGAGAACCCCGGCGACCTCGTCTACTTCCAGGGCCACTCCTCTCCCGGCATCTACGCCCGGTCCTTCCTCGAGGGCCGCCTGAGCGAGGCCGAGCTCATCCGCTTCCGCCAGGACGTCGGCGGCGGTGGCCTCTCGAGCTACCCCCATCCCTGGCTCATGCCCGACTACTGGCAGTTCCCGACGGTCTCGCTCGGGATCGGGCCGATCACCTCGATCTACCAGGCGAGGTTCATGAAGTACCTACACGCCCGGGGGATCGCCGACACCGAGGGTCGCAAGGTATGGGCGTTCCTCGGCGACGGCGAGATGGACGAGCCCGAGTCGATGGGATCGATCGGGCTCGCCGGCCGCGAGCAGCTCGACAACCTGATCTGGGTCGTCAACTGCAACCTCCAGCGGCTCGACGGTCCTGTCCGCGGCAACGGCAAGGTGATCCAGGAGTTCGAGGCCACCCTGCGCGGCGCTGGTTGGAACGTCCTCAAGGTGATCTGGGGCCGTACCTGGGACGACCTGCTCGCCCGGGACGTCGACGGGGTCCTCCTGGCACGCATGAACGAGACGGTCGACGGCGAGTTCCTAAAGTACGCCACCGAATCGGGGGCCTACATCCGGGAGCATTTCTTCGGACCCGACCCCCGCCTGGCCGCACTCGTCGAGCACCTGACCGACGCCGAGCTCCAGAGCCTCCCCCGGGGCGGCCACGACTACCGCAAGCTCTACGCCGCCTACCGGTCGGCCACCGAGCACACCGGTGCACCGACCGCCATCCTGGCCAAGACGGTCAAGGGGTGGACGCTCGGTCCGGAGATCGAGGCCCGCAACGCCACCCACCAGATCAAAAAGATGACCAAAGATCAGCTCCGGACACTCCGCGACCGGCTCTACCTCCACGAGGAGATCGCCGAAGCGGACCTCGACGAGGACCTCCCCCCGTACTACCGGCCCGAACCTGACTCGGCGGCCGGCAAGTACCTGGCCGAGCGGCGACTGGCCCTCGGCGGTCCCCTCCCCCGGCGGGTC
>DATCEM010000385.1:0-5696 GCA_036510175.1 Solirubrobacteraceae bacterium
GGCGTTGAAGTGCCCCCAGTCGAAGTCCGCCGGCAAGAACGGCCAGCGCTCCTTCAACCATGTCGCATCGTAGGTTCCGCTCTTCGAGCTGCGTGCGTGCCACGTGGGAGCAACCGGCGCGAAGCACGCCGGAGCCGGCCGATCGTCCTTCGAACGGAGGAGCGCATCGGGGTTCTCGAGGTTCGGTACGAGGACGCCCGTCTTGAAGCCGCGTCCGACGGGGTTCGCCTCCGAGAGCGGGCCCCCCAGCGCGCGCTCCCAGCGAAGCGGCATCTTGTCGAAGCGCGCCGGCTTTCCCTCGAAGCCGAAGCCGCCCCAGCTGCGGTCTCCGAACACCGCGAGCCTCCGCCGCAAGCTCCCGAAGCGCAGCTCGACGTTGGAGACTCCCACCGTCGCCTCGGAGGGATACGCGTGACCGACGAGCAGCACGTCCGCCGCCGGCTTGAAGACGGCGAAGTCGCTCGCGTATCGGAGGCTCGACGCTCCCTCCTCCTCCTGGGGGACGTCACCGCTCGGCGGATCCTGCTCGTGGGCGAGCATCAGAGCGCCGTCGTCGCCGAGGAGGTACGTCGCCTTCACGATGACGACGATCGCGCTCTCGGGCGGCTTGACCTGCCAGGGAACGGTCCACGCGTAGAGTCCCGTCTCGTTCACGATGGGGAGGTTCGGCGTCACGCGCTTCGGCAGCCTCGTCGTCTTCTCGCGGCTCTTCGGGGCGAAGATCATCGAATGCTCGATCTCGAGCTCGATGGACGCCGACCTCTGGAAGAGGCTCGCCCCTTCCGGCGCCGGCGCCGTGGTCCCGATCGCGGGCGCCTCCGTCCGCACGGCGGTGCGCCGCTCCCAGCTCGGCTTCGCGTCGAGCTTGGCCACCGTCGCCATCAAGCGCGCCGAATCCAGGCCTCCTGCGTCGGCGGCGTCGAGCGCGATCGACCCTCGCCAGGTGATCGCGCAGCGGAGCATCTCTCCTTCGATCCAGACGGTGTCGGGCTCGAGCGCGACCGCGCGGCGCGAGCCACGCAGGTCGAGCACGGCGTGGGCTCGCACTCCCGGCAAGCGCCAGGTCATCTCGGAGATGGCCGGGTGCAGGCCGCTCATCAGCACCGACTCGTCGCCACGCAGCGATGCGAGCTGCTGATCGGGCGGCGCGGAGTTGAAGTAGGCGTCGATGCCGGCGCGAAGCGTGGGCACCGGGCCGGCGAACGCCGCCGCGTTGGCGCGGCCGAGGGCCTCCTGACGCAAAAGCCACGAGGGCGGTATCGGGCCGAGCCCCGCCGCGCGCTTGGGGTTGTTCGGGTCGACGATGCTCGGCAGGCGCTGGTCGCCGGGGTCTTCGCCGACGCCGATGGGGTTCGCGCGCGAGGCCGCGCCGCCGTAGGCAAGCTCCCAGCGCAGCGGCAGGTACACGAACGGCTGCGGCGGCGTCGGCGTGCCGGTCCGGTCGCGCTCGCGCGATCCCACGGCGAGGAGCTTCTTGTCGAAGATCGTCTTGCCGCCGACGGCCATCGCCAGGCGGACGGACCGGTGAGTGACGCGCTCGCCGACGGGGGCATAGGCGGCGCCGGTGAAGAGAACGTCCACCTTCGGCTTCCGGGGAACGTAGTCCGACGCGACGCGGAGACTGCGCCCCTCGTTCTCCTCGAAGTAGAGATCCCCGAAGAGGGGATACGGATCGACCGGCCGCGCGCGGTGATCGGGGCGGATCTCGAAGGTGCCCTTGGCGATCACCGTGAGATGGAGCTCCCCGGCGGCGTCACGCCATGCCAGCGTCCCGACGGAGAGGGGAGCCAGGACGGCGATCTCGATCGGCATGGGGGGGGCGCGAGGCTACCAAAGATCGTATGCTGGCGCCCCGCCATGGGAGCCGCCGCCAAGAAGGTCCGCCGTCGCGCGTCGCCGCCGTCCGAACTGCGTTCGCTCGAGCAACCTTCGCCCCTTCACGCGGTTCGCACCGCGGGCGGCGCGTCGGCCGAGGTGGACGGCGAGCGGCTGGTGCTTCGCGATGCGCGCGGCTGCATCGTCGTCGTCTACGACGCCGAGCGAGGGACGGCGGAGATCACGGCGCCGAAGGGCGACCTCGTGCTCAGCGCGCCGCACGGAAAGATCGCCCTGAAGGCGCGCGAGGTGGAGTGCGAGGCGGGGCGCATCGACCTCCGGGCGGACCGCATCTTCGAGCGCGCGCGCGACATTTACCGCGACGTCGAGGGCCTCATCCAGACGCGGGCAGAGCGCGTGCGCACGCTCGCGACGGGGGCGTACCAGCTCTTCGCCGGACGCGTGAACGTCCTGGCCGAGGAGGACGCGGCGGTCGACGGCAAGCGGGTGCTTCTGGGCTGAAGAGGATCGCCCGCGCCCGGCGCGCTGCCCGCGGTGGGGCAGGTCGACTCGACTCGGGTCACTCGAGCGGCTCGACGGACGCCATTTCCGGCTGGAACGGCGATTGCTCTCCAGCGAGGACGATGAGCGCCGAACGCTGGTG
This sequence comes from Solirubrobacteraceae bacterium, assembly GCA_036510175.1. Taxonomy (GTDB): domain Bacteria; phylum Actinomycetota; class Thermoleophilia; order Solirubrobacterales; family Solirubrobacteraceae; genus Palsa-465. The sequence goes on from DATCEM010000385.1 coordinate 2,480, forward strand.
GCTGATGGGGGCCTTCGTCGTGACACTCGCCGGCGCTTCGATCCCCACGTGGACGACGACGGCCGGGCCGCCTCTGGAGGGGACCGCAAGCGCCGCGACCCGTCATCGCCTGCGAACGCAACGAGGAGAAGCGATGGACCCGCCCCATGGCTCCGCTCCCGAGCCGCCCTCCCCGGTCGCCGTGCCGCACCTCTCGCGTCGCCCACACGCGCCCGAGCCGGAGCCCGAGACGGAGCGCGTGACCATCGACGTTCCCGACCTCCCCGAGCCACCCCGGGGAGCCCCGCTGATGTGGGACGATCTGTTCCCTGCCCCACCGCCCCGGAAGAGCGGCGCGCCACCCGCGGCGACGGCGCCCTGCTTCGACCACTTTCAGGGCATCGAGGGCCTCTCGCCCTGCCCGGCGGTGACGCCCCGGTGACCGAGTCTAGAGCGCGGCGAACACCTTGGCCTGCGACGGCGATAGCAGCACGCCCATCGGCGCGTTGGCGCTCGAGCCGTTGTGCGCCGTCATTGCCGTCAGCAGGATGACCTTCTGCCCCTGAAAGGCGACCTTCGAGCTCGCGGTGCGGAAGGCGATCTCTCCCATGATCATGCCGGAGACGACGCCACCGGCGACTCCGGCCTCGTCGCCCTGGCTCATGGGCAGCTTGGAGCCCTGAGTCAGCGCCGGCATGTTCATCACCATGACCTTCGTCGTCGACTGCACGCCGGTGGGGCACATGCCGATGTTCGGGTATGGAATGGGAACGACGATGGGCCCCGCCGGCGTCTTGCAGACGTCGGGAAAGCCCAGGCATTGACCGTTCGCGAGCGTGGCTACCGGGAGACCGGGCATCGTCGTCGTCCCCTTTTCATGCGTCCGTCCTGAAGTCTTCGGCTTTCGCGCGCTCCGGATCCGTTTTCCGAGCGCCGTCGAGCTTGGCCCCGCGCACCTCGGCGCTGTCCATCTTTGCACGATGGAGGTTGGCCCCGTTCAGATCGGCCTCGCCGAGCTTCGCGAAGGCGAGGTCGGCGTGCGAGAGATCGGCGCTCGACAGGTCGGCCCCGCGGAGGTCCGCGCCCCGCAGGTCCGCCTTGACGAGACGCGCTCCGTGGAGCTTGGCCCCACGGAGATCCGCCTTTCTCAGGTTCGCGCCGTCGAAGACGGCGAGCTCGAGCTGCGCGCCCGCCAGCGACGCGCGCTCCAGCGAGGCCCCCCGGAAGGTGGCCATGCGCAGCGGGACCATCGCCATCTTCGCGTCGTCGAGGTGAGCCCCGTCCGCGCGAAGTTGCCGCGCCCGGGCCCCGGCGAAGTTCGCGCCCTGCAGGCGGGCGCGGTCGAGCGAGGTGCGCGTGAGATCGCAGCCGCGAAGGTCCACGCCGTCCCCGGTCGCCTCCGAGAGCAGGCACTGCTCGAAGGCCGCGCCCGCGACCTGCGCTTTGCCGAGGTCGATCCCCGTGAAGTCGGCGAGATGGAAGCGCGCGCGGCGAAGATCGGCGCCGGCGAGCGCCCGGGTGCGGATGCGCGCCCCCCGCAGATCGGCATTCTCGAGCTTGGCCCCGGTGAGGTCGACGTCGAACATCCGCGTTGCCCGCATCGTGGCGCCGGTCAGATCCACCTGTGCCAGCAGCGCGCCGCTGAGGTCGACCTTGTCCCACGTCGAACCGGCGAGCGGCGCCCCGCGCAGCTGGGCGCCCGCGAGATCGGCGTCCGACACGAGCTTGCCGGCGTAAGCGCCCGCGAGGAGGTCCGCGAGGAGACTCGCTCCCGGCGCTCCGAGGGGCGCTACCTCGCGTACCGCTGGCGCGGGCACGACCGCGAGGGCCGGGCGAGCAGGCCCCGGAGAGTCGAGCGGCGCGGGCGGCGGTGGTTTCGCCTTCGACATCGCCGGCGTGAGCGGCAACGTCCTCATTAGGAGCGGGTTGATCGGGGGCGGCTGTCCCCTCATGTTCGAGCTCAGCAACGCGGTCGCCTTTTGCTGGTCCGCGGGCGAAAGCTGCTGCGTCTTCAGCATCGCCGGATCGATCTGCGGCTTCCGCGCGGCGGTCGCCGCGGCCTGCTGCATGGCGAATACGTTCTGCCGCGCGCGGACGGCCTCCTCCTCGGTGAGCAAGGGGGTCTTGTCGAGCGGTGGCTTCGGCGTCGCCACCGCCGTCCTGGTGGGCTCCAGCGGCAGCGTGCTCGTGAGCTTCTTCAGCTTGTCGGTCGATACCCGGCGCTTCGAGGGCGGCCGGTTTCCCTCGTCGCTCGGCGGCACGGTCGGACGAGGGTATCAGAAGCCATAAACGATGCCGAGCTCCGGCCCGAACGTCGGAATGAAACGGTTCGACCCGGTCGAGCCATTCATGCGGATGGCGAGGGTGCCGCCCAGGTTCTGGGTGAGGGATGCACGGATGCCGCCGCCGAGGAGGAAGAAGAAGGGACCGTTGGTCTGCCAGAGGCTGACCGTCCCGCTCTGGCCGTTCGTCAGCGTGATCCCGGAGTCGGTGTGCGAATCGAACGAAGCCACGCCGAGACCGCCGAAGATCATCGGCGCGACCGTCTTGGTGATGGCGTTGTCGCCGAACAAGTACGTGAAGCGGGCGTCGAGATAGAGACGCGAGCTCGCGAAGCTCCACGCGCGTCCATCGCTGTAGGCGGCCTCGCCCGGGTACTTGAACAGCGTGATGCCGAGGCGCCCACCGACCAGCATGTTGGGATTGAGCGCGTAGTCGAACGAGAGCATCAGGCGCATATCCCCGCGCTGGATCCCGCCGTTCGACTTGCCGGCGGCCCCGGGTTGCAGCGCGCTGTTCTGCGACTGCGCCCTGGGGTCGTTCCGGGGGAAGAACGGGAAGTCGGTCCCGTCCTTGTTGGTGCAGTAAACATTGGCGCTGTTCGAGGGCAGCGCGGTCGTCGGATCGAGGCGACAGAGGTCCTGGCCCGCGGGCATCGACTGGAAGTCGATGGCCCCCGCCACGCCGATCCAGACGCGCCGGAAGGGGCCCGCTTCCTTCTTGTCGCCGTCGTCGTCCTTGCCCGAGTCCCCGTTCTCGTCGCCGCTGTCACCGGCCGAGTCGCCTTTCTTGCTGCATCCCGGGAAGTCCGGCGGACAGTCGCTCGTCTCGTGGCACGACTTCGGGGGCTTCATGCCCGGCAGATGGGGTGCGTCGCCCGAGACGTCGTCCTTGATCTCGACGGTGTACGCGTGGCGAGCGTCCCCGTTGCTGGCGACCGACTCCTTCGAGCTGTCGA
>DATCEM010000386.1:0-4006 GCA_036510175.1 Solirubrobacteraceae bacterium
GTCGGATTCGAGCGCACCGTGGACATCAAGCGGCTGCACCCGCAGTTCGCCCAGGATCCCGAGTTCGTCTCCATGTTTCTCGACGAGGCCCGCGTGGTCGCTCGCATCCGGCACCCCAACGTGGTTCCGACGCTCGACGTGGTGGCGGAGGGCGGCGAGCTCTTCATCGTGATGGAGTACGTGCAGGGCGAGTCGCTTGCGCGCCTCATCAAGGCCGCCGGGAGCGCGGGCGCGCCCATCCCCCTGCCGCTGGTGGCGCATATCCTGGGCGGCGTGCTGCACGGGCTCCACGCGGCCCACGAGGCCAGGAACGAGCGCGGGGAGCCGCTCGACGTCGTGCACCGCGACATCAGCCCGCAGAACATCCTGGTCGGCACCGACGGCGCGGCGCGCATCCTCGACTTCGGGGTCGCCAAGGCCGCCGGACGCATCCAGTCCACCCGGGAGGGGCAGCTGAAGGGCAAGCTGGCGTACATGGCGCCCGAGCAGATCTCGGGAATCGTCGCGCGCACTACCGACGTCTACGCGGCCTCCGTGGTTCTGTGGGAGGCGCTGACGGGGCGAAGGCTCTTCTCCGGCGAGAACGAAGCCCACGTGATGAAGCAGGTCCTCGAGGGTCACATCGGGCCGCCGAGCGAGTACGCGCCCGGGGTGCCGCCGGGGCTCGATGCGTTGATCCTCCGCGGTCTCCAGCGCGAACCGACGGACCGCTTCCCGACCGCGAGGGAGATGGCCCTCGCGCTGGAAGAGGAGGTGACGCCGGTCGCCGCCTCCAAGGTGGGGGCCTGGGTCGAAGCGACGGCCCACCGGACGCTGCAGGATCGCAGCGAGCGCATCGCCGTCATCGAGAGCACCTCGTCCATCCACGGTCCGGTGGCCGCACCGGCCCGCCCGGTCTCGCAGGCGCCTCCGCCGCCGCAGGTCTTCGCGCGCGTCGTGGAGGACGTGCACACCGAGCTTTCGAGCGGCTCGGCGTCGGCCCCGGGTCGTCCGTCGAAAGCGGCGCCCCGACGGGCGCGGACCAGGGTCCCCTGGATCCTCGGCGCGGTGGGCGCCATCGCGCTGGCACTCCTCGTGGGCGTCACGGTGCGCAGGGGCAAGCCCGCGGCGTCTGCGGTCCCGGCGGCGGCCGACCCGACGGCGGCCGTGCCATCGCCCCCTCCCGCGCTCGATCCGGCTCCCTCGTCTTCGCCACCCGCGGCGAGCGTCACCCCGGTGATCTCGGCGATGCCCCCGCCCCCGGCGCCGGTGATCACCCGTACGACGCCGCGACGCTGGAGCGCGCCGGCTCCCCGACCCTCTGCCGCGCACCACGCGGGAGTCGACGATGGTACGTCCGACCGCAAGTAGCCGGCTGGCGCAGGCGCTCGTCGTTCTCGCCTGCGTGTCGTCGGCGCGTGTGGCTGCCGCCGATGGCGCGGGGGCCGATCAAGCGATGGCGCAGGCCCTGTTCGACGAGGGTCGCCGGCTGATGGATGCGCGCGACTACGCCCGCGCCTGTCCCGAGTTCGCGGAGAGCCAGCGGCTGGATCCGGGGGGTGGGACGATCCTCAATCTGGCTCTCTGCCACGAAGCCGAGGGCAAGACCGCCTCCGCGTGGGCGGAGTTCAACGACGCCCTCAGCCAGGCCATCCGGGACGGTCGAGCCGAGCGGGAGGCCCGGGCGCGCGAAAGCATCGCCCTGCTCGCTCCCCGGCTGTCGCGCCTGACGGTGACCGTCGCGGACGGGATGCCGCCGGATCTGCAGGTGACCGTGGACGGGGCGCCGCTCGGGGCCGCGTCGCGTGGCGTGGCAGTCCCGCTCGATCCCGGGCCGCACCTCGTCGTAGCCACGGCGGTGGGCAAGCCCCGGTGGACCATGACGGTGACGCTCGGCCCCGTCGCCGACGCGAAGGCGGTCCTCGTCCCCCGCTTTCAGAGCCGGCTCGAAGCAGGCGCTTCGTCCGAAACATCGGCGACGAAGGGGGGCGGCGGACGTCGCGTCGCGGGTCTCGTCCTCGGCGGTGCGGGGATCGCGGCGGTGGGGGTCGGCGCGGCCTTCGGCGTCTTCGCGTTGTCCCGGCGGAGCGAGAGCACTAGCGACTGCCCACGGGCGGTCTGCACCCGACAAGGGGTCGATCTGAACAACCAGGCCATCACCGCGGCCTGGGTCTCGGACTTCGGCGTCGGCCTCGGCGTGATCGGCGTGGTGGCGGGCGCCTATCTCCTGCTCACGGGGAAGGCAGACGCTCCTCCCCCCGCCGTCGCCACCCGGGGCGTGCAGGTGCTGCCTGAAGCCTTCGCGCGCGGAGGCGGCGCCGCGCTGCTCATCGACTGGCCCTGAGCGCCACGATGTGGCGCGCCGCGCGACAAGTGGCCCGCGGCGCCACCGATGGACGCCGGTTCGCAGGGATTTCTCGCGTCCTTGGCCGGGGAACAGCCGTTGCAACCGGCGTCGTCGATGAGAAGAGTGACGTCGTGGACCCTGGCGCGCGGGCTGGCCGCGGGGGTCGGTGCGCTCGTCGCGCCGCTCGCGTGCAGCAGCGCGGGCAGCGCCGACGGAAGCGCGGGCGGCGGGAGCGGCTCGGATGATGGGGCGACGGCCGTCGAGGCGGCGTCCACGAACCCTTGTCCGGTCACGATCACCATCCCGTCGAAGAGCGAGGCGGTGGGAGCCTCCATCCAGCTCTCGGTGACCCAGAGCTGCGCAGGATGGACGAACGCGATGCGTGCCTACATCGACGAGGTCGATTGCGGGTCGAGCGTCTATGCGCACCCGGTCTCCGGCTGCGACACCACCGGCGGCGCCCAGAACTTCGCGACCAGCACCTGGGTGGGCGTCAGCCCCGGGCAGCACACGCTGGTGGTGAACAACTGGAACGCCGAGGGCGTGGTGAGCGAGTCGGAGCCCGTCACCTTCACGTACACGCCGACGACCGTGAGCCCCGACGCCGGCGCGTCCACCGATCCGGTGCTCGTCGGCGCCGGCGACATCGCCATGTGGGGCGGCGGCGCAGCCGCCACGGGCAACGAGCTCCAGATCCTGGTGGACCACAACCCGGGCGCGATGGTGTTCACGCTGGGCGACGATGCCTACGGGAGCGATAACTGCGACCAGGGCGGCTCACCGGCCGATTACGCCACCAACTACACGCCGACCAAGTGGTCATCGCTCATCGGCCGGACGCTCCCGATGCCGGGCAACCACGAGTACGACAACTGCGATCTCTCGAACACGGTCGGCCCGTGCATGCCGTCCGAGAAGTGCGGAACCCTCGACGGCTCGTCCTGGGTGATGAACGGGTACTGGCCGTACTTCAACGGCCACGCCGCGGTGACGCCCGGCGGGGGCACCGCCGCCTCGCTGCACTACAGCTACGACTTCACGACCACGGGCGGGAAGAAGTGGCACTACGTCTCTCTCGACTCGGGCATGTGTTTCTACACGGACAACTGCTCCAAGGGCTCGAGCGAATACAGCTGGCTGAACGGCGATCTCGCCGCCCACACCAAGACCAGCCACGGCGGCGCGTACGCCGGAATCATCGTCGGCACGCACATCGACCGCTGGGACTCGGCCGGATGCCCGGGCGGAAACGGTCACGTCAGCGACATGTTCGATCTCGCGTACACCTACGAGATCGACCTCTGGATCGACGGGCACGTGCACGGCTACGAGCGCTTCGGTCAGCTCGGGCAGGGCTGCAAGAGCGGCGCGACTGCTTCCGGCTGCCCCTCGTTCTGCGGCCCCGTCGCCGACTCGAAGGGCCCGGTGGTGATCAACCTGGGCAGCGGCGGGGCGGACGACTGGTCCGGCCTGAACAAGCATCCTTTGCCGGGCTCGATCGCGCGCATTCCCAGCACCTACGCGGTCGGGCGCATCCGGATGCACGACGCGAGCTGGGACTTCACGCTCTACGACACGAACGACAACGTGATCGACGGAATGGTCACCTACGACGTTCACTAGATGCGGCTCACGTCGCTGGAGGGACCGAGGATGGTTCGAACGGCTCGATGGTGCGCG
>DATCEM010000387.1:0-3225 GCA_036510175.1 Solirubrobacteraceae bacterium
CCCGCCTCGATCGCGCGATCCGCCGCGCGCGCGGCGAAGCAGGCGCCGACACGTCCGCGCTGGCCCGCGAGCGCGAGGGCGTGCTCAGGGCGGTTCGCGCGGTGGTCTCGCGGATGGAAGCGGGGATGTGAAGCCGCGGGCTCGACCAGGAGCAGCGCGGTTCGCGCGAGCCGCGGGGGTCGTGCTGCGAAAGGACTACGGGGCAACTCTTTCGCAGCGCGACCCCCCTGTCCCGGCGCGCGACCCCTCCGTCCCGGCGCGCGCGACCCCCCTGTCCCGGCGCGTCTCCCACCCGTCCCGGCGCGCCTGCGACCCGACCCGCGGACGGGCGGCTGCCGCTCCCGGTACATTTAGCCCAGCCGGAGGGCGGCGTCACCCAGGCGCAACTCGTCGCACCGTACTGCGGGGTAGCTCAATGGCAGAGCAAACGGCTGTTAACCGTTAGGTTGTGGGTTCGAGTCCCACCCCCGCAGCTCACACCGCATCAGCCGGCCTTCGCCAGCCTCTCCACCAGGTCGGCCGCGCGGTCGGCCCCATCGTTCTCCGCCGCCCACGCGCCGAGCTCGCGAGCGCGGACACCGAGTCGCCCTTCCGCCAGCGCGCGCCGCGCCGCGAGGCGCAGCGTGAGCGGCGAGAGAAGTCGCCATGGGAGCCGCACGCCCGCCTGCGCCCAGTCCAGTCGCGCCGCGTTCTCGTTCATGTCGCCCGCCGCGGGCACGGCGACCACCGGGCACCCTGAAGCGAGGGCCCGCGCCATCGTCCCGTGGCCGGCATGGCAGACGACGAGGCGGCACTTCGGCATCGTCCGCGCGTAGGAGAGCCACTCGACGAGGCGCGCGTTGGCTGGGACGGCGAGGGGGTGGGCGAGCGGCCGCCGGTTCCAGGTCGCGAGCACGCGCACGGGTTCGTAGGCAAGCCCGGCGAGTGCGGCGCCGAGCAGGCGGTGGCCGGGATCCTGGGCCGTCGAGGGGGCGATGAGGACGAGCGGCTCGTCTCCGGGCGGCGGCTCGACGTCGTCGGCGGACGGCTCCCACAGCAGGGGACCGACGATGTGGGTCTCGTCCCCCCAAGGCCGCGGGTACTCGAGCTGGGGAAATGTCCCCACCAGGCACAGCCGCTCGCTGATGCCGCCGTGGGGCCGGTCGATCGGCGCGAGCCCAAGCTTCGCCCGAGTGTCGTTGAGCTCCTCGCGCCCCCGCCGCAGCCCCCGTTCCACTGTGGGCTCCAGACGCCGCCACAGCGCGCGTCCGGCGGCCGTGCGCGGCGGGCGCGCGCCGAGCGCATAGGGCGGGAATCCCGGCGTCCCGGCCGGGTGAACGTGGGGGATGAGGGTGGCGAGGGGAAGCCCTTCGAGCTCGGCGGCCATCGCCGGCGCGAGCGTGAGAATGTCGTGCACCACGGCGTCAGGCCGCGCCGCGACGATCGCCCGGCGGGTCTGCGCCGTCCCGAGGACGACCGCCTCATAGGGCTTGACCGGATGCTCACGGGTGGGGAACACCGGGTACTCGGGCGCCGCCACGAAGCGCATGCCCGCCGCCTCGGTGGGCTCGCGCCAGCGCGACCACGTCTCCAGCGTGACCGTGTGCCCGCGCGCGGCCAGGCGCGATCCGAGCGCCAGCATGGGAAACGCGTGACCGGGGTCCCCGAACGCGCCGAGGAAGAAGCTGCGCTTCGGCGTCAAGCGGCGGCGAGCTCGGCCACGGCCCGAACCTGGGCCAAGCGGTCCTCGACGGAGAAGGCCATCGGGGTGATGAGCAGGGAGCCGACGCCGGCGTCGCGGAAGACGGCGATGCGCTCGCGGACGTGGTCCCGAGGCCCGCACAGCGAGACCATGTCGACGAGCTCGTCGGGGATCGCGGTACACGCCTCGGCCTTCTTGCCCTCGAGATAGAGGTCCTGTACCTCCTTGGCCGCAGCCTCGAAGCCGTAGCGCTGCGCGAGCCTGTTGTAGAAGTTCTGCTCGCGGGAGCCCATGCCGCCGATGTAGAGGGCTAGGGCGGGACGCATGACGTTGCGTGCGAGCTCGAGATCGTCGTCGACGAAGACGTTGATCGAGGGAGCGATGTCGAAGCCCTCGAGCGAGCGACCCGCCCGGGCTGCCCCTTCCTCGAGCAGGGCCCGCAGCTCGGCCACGTGCTCGGGGGAGAAGAAGGCGGGCAGCCAGCCATCGGCGATCTCGCCGGCGAGCGCGGTGTTCTTCGGGCCGATGGCGGCGAGGTAGATGGGGATCCGCTCCTGAACGGTGGAGATCATCAGCTTCAGCGGCTTGCCCGGGCCGTCGGGAAGCGGCAGCTCGATCGTCTCGCCGTGGTACTCGAGGCGCTCGCGGGCGAGCGCCATGCGCACCACCTCGACGTACTCGCGGGTGCGCAGGAGCTGGCGGGCGAACCGCTGCCCGTGCCACCCCTCGGCCACCTGGGGACCGGAGGTCCCGAGGCCGAGGAGCATCCGGCCACCCGAGAGCTGATCGATCGTGGCCGCGGTCATCGCCGTCATCGCCGGCGTGCGGCCGGGCATCTGGAAGATCGCCGAACCGAGCTTCACCCGACTCGTCTGCCCCGCGATGCACGCAAGCATGGTCGCGGTGTCCTAGCCGTACGCCTCAGCCGCCCACACCGAGTCGTAGCCCAGCGCCTCCGCCTCTTGGGCGACTCGGAGCTGATCCGCAGGGGTCACGCCCATCGCCACGTAGGCGAGGTTCACTCCGAGCTTCATCTGCAAGTTTCCTTTCGTCCCCAGGGGTTCGTTTGAGGGCGGCGACGGACGCGGGTACAGTGGCGCAGGCGCCGAACCGAGGTCGGTCAAACCCTATGCCAACACGACGCAATGCGAGCATCCAGGAGCTCCGCCACGCCATCGACGCCCTGCCTCTGAAGACGCGGGTGGCCATGCTCGAGGGCATCCGCGACAACGAGATCATCCTCGGCGCCTACAGCACCGACGGCGGGATCTGCCCGATGCTCGCGGCCCATCGCGGCGGTGGCCGCACCAACGCCGAGGGCTTCGCCAAGACATGGGATCGCTTCGGCGGGATCAATGGCCGGCGCGCCCGGCGCGCCACCGAGCGCGAGATCCTGATCCTCACCACGCACCTCGAGATGAGCCTGCTCGCCGATACCGACCCGGTGCCCGACCTCGCCCTGGCGCTGGCCGAGCACCGCCGGCTCGTCACGAGCAGCGAACGCGCCGCGAGCCGCCGACATGATCACGATCGCGCCGCCCGCC
>DATCEM010000388.1:0-10577 GCA_036510175.1 Solirubrobacteraceae bacterium
AGTCCCGGGGCGCAGACCGCCGCCGTGACCCTCATCAGCCCTGGGCTGACGCGTGACATCACGCTCGCGTGGCGCGAAGGGCGCCGCCACGCGCCGGCTGCCGCCGAGTTCCTCGAGCTGGCGCGACGCACATTCACTTGATCCCCAGCCTCTCCATTACACTCGCCCCCGCCCGTGACCCCCACCATCGTTCTCCTTCCGGGCGACGGAATCGGCCCGGAGATCATCGCGCCCGCTGTCGAGGTCCTGAACGCCGTCGCCGAGCTCGAGTATGAGGAGCACCCGTTCGGGGGCGCGTCGATCGACGCACACGGGACCGCGCTCACCGAGGCGACGCTCGCCGCCTGCCGCCGGGCGGACGCCGTCCTCCTCGCCGCCGTGGGGGGTCCGAAGTGGGATACCACCGACCCCGACAAGCCCCGGCCTGAGCAGGGCCTGCTCGGCCTGCGCAAGGGCCTGGGCCTATACGCCAACCTGCGTCCCGTGCGGCCGCTGCCCGCGCTCTACGACGCGAGCCCGCTCAAGCGCGAGCGCATCGAGGGAACCGACCTGCTCGTCGTGCGCGAGCTCACCGGCGGGATCTACTTCGGCGAGAAGACGCGAACGGCGGACGCCGCCAGCGACGCTTGCGTCTACACGCGCGCCGAGATCGAACGGATCGCCCGGGTCGCCTTCGGCGCGGCGCGCCGCCGCGTGACGAGCGTCGACAAGGCGAACGTGCTCGAGACGAGCCGGCTGTGGCGCGAGGTGGTCAGCGGGCTCGCGGGCGACTACGAGGTGCCGCTGGACCACCTGCTCGTCGACAACGCCGCGATGCAGCTCGTCGCCAACCCATCGGAGTTCGATGTGATCCTCACCGAGAACATGTTCGGCGACATCCTCAGCGACGAGGCGGCGATGATCACCGGCTCGATCGGCATGCTCCCGAGCGCCTCGCTCGGGGATCAGGACCCGCCCACCCCGGGCCTGTTCGAGCCCGTGCACGGGTCGGCACCCGATATCGCGGGCACCGGCGCAGCCAATCCGCTCGCGATGTTCCTCTCCGCGGCGATGATGCTCCGGCATGGGCTCGCTTGGGAATCCGAGGCGGCGGCGATAGAATCGGCCGTCGATCGCGCGCTGGCCGACGGGCTGCGCACCAGCGACCTCGGGGGCACCGCTACTACGCGGGACGCCACCGACGCCGTCCTCCAACATCTGTAGCAAGGAGCATCACGTGGACCAAGTCGACCTCATCTGGCAGAACGGGGAACTCGTCGCCTGGGAGGACGCGAAGGTACATGTACTCACCCACGGCCTGCACTACGGCACCGGGGTGTTCGAGGGCATCCGCGCCTACGAGACCGAGCACGGCCCGGGGATCTTCCGCCACCGCGATCATCTCGCGCGCCTGTTCAAGTCGGCCGAGCTCTACTACATGCCCATCCCCTTCACCCCCGAGGAGCTGCGCCAGGCGACGCACGAGCTGATCACGGCGAATGGCCTGTCGGAGTGCTACATCCGGCCGATCGCCTTCCGGGGCTACGGTCAGATGGGCCTGTATCCGCTCGACTGCTCGGTTGAGGTCGCGATCGCCGCTTGGCCCTGGGGGGCGTACCTGGGCGAGGACGGCAAGCGCAAGGGAGTCCGCGCAAAGGTCGCGAGCTGGAGGCGGATCTCCCACGACTCGCTGATCCCCCACGCCAAGGCCTCCGGGCAGTATCTGAACAGCGTCCTCGCCAAGGTCGAGGCCTCGAAGGCCGGATACCAGGAGGCGATCCTCCTCGATTCGCGCGGCTTCGTGTGCGAGGGATCGGGGGAGAACATCTACGTCGTCCGCGACGGGGAGATCCTCACGCCGCCCCAGACAGCGGGGATCCTCGACGGGATCAACCGCAAGTCGATCATCCAGATCGCCCGAGACCTCGGCTACACCGTGGTCGAGCGCGATCTCGCGCGCGCCGAGCTCTACCTCGCCGACGAGGTGTTCCTCACCGGCACAGCGGCCGAGCTGTGCCCGGTCCGGGAGATCGACGATCACGCGATCGGGGGCGGCGAGCCAGGACCGATCACCGGTGAGCTCGGGCGCGTATTCGACGACGCGCTGCACGGACGCGACCCACGCTATCTCGACTGGATCGACGTCGTGAAGGTGCCGAGCAAGGCGGCGTGATGGCCTCGTGGCGGAGCAGGCGAATTAGGGAGGCGGCCGGCGCACGTCGCTGACCGCTTTCGCTCTCGCACGCCCCTCCACCGAAAGGACCCGCCGACCATGAACAAGATCCAGCTCTTCGATACCACGCTCCGCGACGGCATGCAGGGCGAGGGCATGTCGCTCTCGGCGCAGGAGAAGGTGCGCGTCGCCCATCGACTCGACGATCTCGGCATCGACGTCATCGAAGCGGGGTTCGCCGAGTCCAACCCGAAGGAGCTCGAGCTCTTCTCCCTGCTCGCGGGCGAGCGCTTCCACCACGCCGACATCGCCGCCTTCGGGATGACCCGGCGTCGCGACTCTCGCGCCGAGGACGATCCCGGCCTGCGCGTCCTCGCCGAGTGCTTCGCTCCCGTCGCCGTGCTCGTCGGCAAGACCTGGACGCTTCACCTCGAGAAGGTCGTCCGCGTCTCCCGCGAAGAGAACCTGCGGATGATCGCCGACTCGGTCGCCTTCCTCGTCGCCCAGGGCAAGCGGGTGATCTACGACGCCGAGCACTTCTTCGACGGCTACGGCGAGGACCCGGCCTACGCGCTCCAGTGCCTGCTCGTCGCGGCCGAGGCGGGCGCGGAGACCGTGACCTGCTGCGACACCAATGGAGGAACGCTCCCCCACAGCCTTGCCGCGGCCACCCTCGACGTCGCGAGCACACTCGCTCACATGAGCGTCCAGGTCGGCATCCACTGTCACGACGATGCCGGCTGCGGGGTGGCCAACACACTCGCGGCGGTGCAGGCTGGGGCGACGCACGTGCAGGGGACGATGAACGGCTACGGAGAGCGCTGCGGGAACGCCAACCTCGTCTCGATCATCCCGAGCCTGCAGCTCAAGCTCGGCTACGAGTGCCTGACCGAGGCGCAGCTCATATCCCTGAGCGAGGTCTCGCACTTCATCGACGAGCTGCTCAACTTCCCGCCCGATCCCGACGCGCCGTACGTCGGACGGAACGCCTTCGCGCACAAGGGCGGGATGCACGTCGCCGGCGTGAGGACCGACCCGGCGACCTTCGAGCACATCGATCCCACGGTGGTGGGCAACGGTCGCGAGCTCCTGGTTTCCGAGCTCTCGGGCAAGGGCACGGTGCAGGCCCGGGCCAAGGATGCGGGCATCGACCTCGACGACAGCGCCGCGCGCCGCGTCGTCGAGCGCGTCAAGGAGCTCGAGCACCACGGTTACCACTTCGAGGCCGCCGACGGGTCGTTCGAGCTGCTCCTGCGCAAGGAGACCGGCGAGTACGAGCCGCTCTTCCGGCTCGAGTCCTGGCGCGCGATCGTCGAGAAGCGAGCCGACGGCCGCGTCGAGACCGAGGCGACGATCAAGATCTGGGTCGACGGCGAGCGCTACGTGCGCACGGCCGAGGGCAACGGCCCCGTGCACGCGCTCGACAAGGCGCTGCGCGAGGCGATCTCGGAGATCCATCCCCACCTGCGGGACATCGAGCTCGTCAACTTCAAGGTCCGCATCCTCGACGAGAAGAAGGGCACCGGCGCCGTCACCCGCGTCCTCCTCGACGCCTCCGACGGCCAGGAGGTGTGGGGGTGCATCGGAGTGTCGGAGAACGTCATCGAGGCATCGTGGGAGGCGCTCGTCGACTCGCTCGAATACGGCATGCAGCCGGGGCGATGGGCGGGCGCGCCCGCACAGCAGCCGGCGCGTGCCGCCCCCCGCCGGTGAGCGCCGAGGAGGAGATTCCCCTCGCGCGGCCGGTCATCGGCGACGCGGAGGAGGAGCGCGTGCTCGCCGTGCTGCGCTCGGGGCATCTCTCGCTCGGACCGCTGCTGCCCGAGTTCGAGCGCGCTTTCGCCGCGCGCCTCGACGCCCCTTACGCGAGCGCCGTCTCGAGCGGGACGGCGGGCCTGCACCTGGCGCTGAGGGCGGTCGGCGTGTCCGACGGAGCCGAGGTCATCACCAGCCCCTTCTCGTTCGTCGCGAGCGCCAACGTGGCGCTCTATGAGCGAGCCCGGCCCGTCTTCGCGGACATCGATCCGGTCACCCTGAACATCTCGCCCGACGCGGCGGCGGCGGCGGTGACGGGGAGAACGGCAGCGATCCTGCCGATCCACGTGTTCGGCTATCCCGCCGACATCGCGGGTCTGGAACGGCTCGGCCTGCCCATCGTCGAGGACGCGTGCGAGGCGCTCGGGGCGGTGCGAGCCGACGGCAGCCAGGTCGGCGCCGGCGGCGCCCATCCCGCCGTGTTCGGCTTCTATCCGAACAAGCAGTTGACCACGGGGGAGGGGGGCATGGTCACCACCGCAGACCCGGCGCTCAAGGAGCGGATGGACTCCGAGCGTAATCAGGGGCGCGCGCCCGACATGGACTGGCTCGACCACGACCGGCTCGGGTTCAACTACCGGCTCTCCGACGTCGCGTGCGCGCTCGGGCTCGCGCAGCTCGGGCGTCTCGACGCGATGCTCGAGGGGCGCGAGCGCGTCGCCGCGTGGTACCGCGACGCGTTGGCGGGGATCGAGGAGCTCGAGCTCCCGTGCCCGGACTCCGGCGGAGTACGGCGAGGATGGTTTGTCTACGTCGTGCAGCTCCCGCGAGGGGTCGACCGCGACGAGACGGTGCGGGCCCTCGCCGAGCACGGCGTGCCGAGCAAGCCCTACTTCCCGGCGATCCACCTGATGAGCTTCTATCGCGAGCGCTTCGGACACCGGGAGGGCGAGTTCCCCGTCTGCGAGGACGTCGCGTCGCGCTCGATCGCGCTGCCCTTCTTCCCCGAGCTGCGCGAGAATCAGGTGGCGCGGGTGGCGGCGGCGCTGGAAGCGGTAATCGCCCAGGCCCGAGCCTCCGCTCGGCCATAAGATCACGTCCATGTCTCGCTTCGCCGAGCCCCCGGACGTGCTCTTCCGGGGACTGAACGACTCGATCGGCTACGACTGGCGCCTGGGCCCCTACGACGTCCAGCAGTCGCGCGCGCACGCGTCGATGCTCGCGGCGCGCGGGATCATCAGCGACGAGGATCGCGATCAGCTCGATGGCGCGCTCGCCCAGGTGGGAGCGGAGCTCGGCGACGGCTCGTTCCCCTTCGCCGAGGGGGACGAGGACATCCACATGGCGATTGAGCGCCGGGTGACCGAGATCTCCGGTCCCGTCGGCGGCAAGCTCCACACCGCGCGCTCGCGCAACGACCAGGTCGCCACCGACATGGCGCTGTTCGTCCGTGCCCATGCCCACCAGACCTCGGAGGCCATCGGGCGGCTGGCGGAGACGCTCATCGAGCTCGCCGAGTCCCACCTCGACTGGCCGATGCCCGGCTACACGCACCTCCAGCGAGCACAGCCGGTCTATCTCAGTCACCACCTACTCGCCTACGTGTGGATGCTCGCTCGCGACCGGGAGCGGTTCGTGAGCGTGAGCGCCGCCACGGGGCGTCTGCCACTCGGGGCGGGCGCGCTCGCGGGCGTGAACTTCGACACCGACCGGCGCGCGGTCGCCCGCGAGCTCGGCTTCACCGGGGTGGCCGAGAACTCGATCGACGCGGTCTCGAACCGCGACTTCGTGCTCGACTACCTGGCGGCGGCGGCGACCTGCGCGACCCACCTCTCCCGCCTCGGGGCGGAGATCGTGCTCTGGTCCAGTGAGGAGTTCGGGTTCTGCGAGGTCTCCGACGCCTGGGCCTCCGGATCCTCGATCATGCCCCAGAAGAAGAACCCGGACGCCGCCGAGCTGCTGCGCGCGAAGGCACCGCGCATCGCCGCCCACCTCGTTGCCCTCCACGGCGTGATGCACGGCCTCCCCCTGACCTATAACAAGGACATGCAGGAGGACAAGGAGCACCTGTTCGACGCCGTCGACACGCTGGAGCTATGTCTCGCGGCCGCGCGAGGCATGCTCACGGGGATCGCCTTCCGGCGTGAGCGCCTCGCGGCCGCCGCCGGCGATCAGTTCCTCGCGGCGACGGACATCGCCGATCTCCTCGTCCGCCGCGGCATGCCCTTCCGCGAGTCCCACGGGGTCGTCGCGGGCCTGGTGCGCACCGCGATCGAGGAGGGGAAGTCGCTCTCCGAGCTGAGTCCAGCCGAGCTGGCCGAGCACTCGCCCCTGCTCGACGAGGAGTTCTATGCCGTGCTCGGGGATGGGGCGTGGCTCGAGACCAAGGTCTCCGAGGGGGGAACGAGCCTCGCGCGCGTTCGCGAGCAGCTCGGGCGCGCCCGCGAGGCGATCGCCGGCGGGCATTCCGGGTAGTGGCTTTGGCGGCTCCAGCGCCGGCGCTGAAGCGGCGGTTCTACGCTCGCGATGTCGTCGAGGTGGCTCAGGATCTCATCGGCTGCGTGGTCGCGCACGAGGGAGTGAGCGGCGTGATCGTTGAGACCGAGGCCTACCACGACTGCGAGCCCGCGTGTCACGCGTTCGTCGGTTTGACCGCGCGCACCGCCACCCTGTTCGGCCCGCCGGGGCGGGCGTACGTCTACCGCTCCTATGGGATCCACGCACTGCTGAACGCGGTCTGCGAGCTTGAGGGGATCGGGGCCGCGGTGCTCATCCGCGCGCTCGAACCCGTCGACGGGGTCGAGACCATGCGCGCCCGGCGCGGACACGATCGGCTCGAGGACCTGTGCTCCGGCCCAGGGAAGCTGACGCAGGCCCTGGGCGTGGAGCTCGCGGACAACGGCGCCGACCTCGAGACGGGGCCGCTGGTCATCAGGCCGCGTCCCCGCGCATGGCGGGAGGTGGCGATCGCCTGCGGTCCGCGCATTGGGATCACTAAGGCGGTGGAGCTGCCGTGGCGGTTCTCCGCCGCCGGCAGCAGGTTCGTCTCGCGGCGCTCTGGGGTCGCCGCGGTCCCCGGACGCTAGGGCGAGGTGCCGATACCGGCCCCGCCCGAGGGGACACCGGCGCCGCCCGAGGTCCCGCCGGTGCCGCCCGTGCCTCCGGTTCCGCCGGTGCCCTGGGTCCCGCCGGTGCCCTGCGTCCCGCCCGTGCCCGGGGTCGCCGGGGTGGGCGGTGTCGCGGTGGACGGGGTCTTCGGCGCGGCCGTCGTCGGGGCCGCCGGCCCGGTGTCCGCCGGTGCCGAGGGACCCGACCCGGAGGACCCGGTGACGTCCGGTGTCGTGGTGGTCGTGGTCTTACCGTTCGCCGACGCGGCCTCCTGATTGAGGATCTGTAGCGCGTTGACCATGAAGTTGTGCCAGATCGCCGCTGGGAAGTCTCCGCCCTCGACCGGACCACCGTTCCACTGCGTGGTCATCGGCTTGAGGCCGTTGGGATAGCCCACCCAGACGGCGACCGTCAGCTTAGGGGTCCAGCCGACGAACCAGGCGTCGCCGTAATTGGATGTCGTACCCGTCTTGCCGGCGGCGAACACTCCAGGGATCGCCGCCGAGGCGGCGGTGCCCGACTGCACCACCGTGGTGAGGATCTGCCCGACCTCCTGGGCCACGGGAGCGGGCATGACCCGCTTGTAGCTCGGGTGGTTGATCATGACCCGGTGGGGACAGTGGGTCGCGGCGGGACAGGTGATCTCCTGGATCCCGATCGGACCCTGGTTTGAGTCCCCGAGCGCGGGGTTATAGACCTTGAGTCCGCCGGTGGCGAAAGTCTCATAGGCGTGGGCCATGTCGAGCGCGCTGACGCCGACCTTGAGGCCGCCGATGATCATCGACGGGTTGGTCGAGATGGGCGAGCGGATCCCTGCCGCGTGCGCCATCCGGGCGACGTGCTTCGTCCCCACCTTCATACCGACCTGGGCGTAAATGGAGTTGTCGGACACCGTGGTCGCGCCGAGCAGGGTGTTGGTACCCGAGTACTCGTTGTCGAAGTTGTGGACGATGAAATGACCCACCACGCCGCCCGGGCCGCGGAAGCGGATGTCCTGTGGGGCCGAGGTCCACGTCGAGTAGGGCGAGATTCCGTCCTCGAGCGCGACGGCGAGCGTGAACGGCTTGAACGCCGACCCGGGCTGACGGAACCCCTCGGTGGCCAGGTTGAACGGATCGCTCTGATAGTTCGGGCCACCGACCATCGCCCGGACCTCGCCATTCTTATTGTCGATCGCCACCAGCGACGCCGAGGGGAGCCCCTCGCCCGTCGGCAGCTCGTCGCTCACCGCCGTCTCGGCTGCGTTCTGGAGAGGCAGGTCGATCGTGGTGTGAATCTTCAGCCCGCCGTAGTAGGCGCGGTACTCGGCCACGGCTGGGTTCTTGGATCCCATCGCGGCGAGGATCTGCGGCTCCAGCCAGCTCGTGAAGTAGGGCGCGGCCGTAGGCTCCTGCGGCTGGAGGATCTGGGACGCCGTGGGCAGTGGCTGGGCGATCCCGCTGGTGTACTGGGCGCGTGAGATGTAGTGCTGCTCGAGCATGTCGCGGAGCACCTGGTTGCGCCGGGCTCGCGACGCCTTCGGGTGGAGCACCGGGTCGTATCCGGTGGGGGAGGCGACCATCCCGGCGAGCAGCGCCGCCTGATAGGGCGCGAGCTTCGAGGCGCACAGCGGGAGCGGGGGGTCTCCGCATGCGCCGACCGGCGCGGCCGGCGCCGCGGTCGAGGTGGTCGAGGCGCCGGGCGCGGCGATCGACGCGTTGGCGTCGCTGGTGGCGCCGGTGTTGACGAACCCGAGCTGGGAGCCGAAGTAGACGCGGGCCGCCGACTCGATGCCGTACGCGCCGTTGCCGAAGTAGATCGCGTTCAGGTACTCGCGGAGGATCTTCGCCTTGGACCACCGATGATCGAGGTTGTAGGCCATCGCCGCTTCGCGGAGCTTCTCGAAGATCGTCCGGTTGCCCTGTTCGGCGAGTGCGACCTTGACGAACTCCTGCTCGATCGTCGACGCTCCCTGGAGCGCTCCGCCGCCGACCACATCGGCCAGGACCGCTCGGGCGATGCCGCGGACGTCGATCCCCGAATTATTGTAAAAGCGCTTGTCCTCGACGGAGATGACGGCGTGCTGCATGTACTTCGAGATCTGATCGATGTTCTGTGCGACCACGGCATTATTGGGCGGGGCGAAGATCCCGATCGGGCGTCCCTCGTCGTCGTAGAGCATCGAGTTCGCCGCGTGGTGATACAGGGCGTTGCTCTCGATCTGCGGCAGGTCCTGGGCGACGGCCATCATCATCCCGAAGGCGGTCGAGACGACGGCGAGCGCCCCGAAGCCGAGGAGGATCAGCGCCAGGCGGAACTTGCGAACCCGAGGCCTCACGGGCCGCCCATTATCGCGCCTATGCAGCCCGCGCCTACGCGGGGGCGCGAAGGGGATGGGCCCGCCGGGGTCAACTTCGCCCGGCGTGGTGTGGACGGCGTCGCTCATGCGATAAGTGGGCTGCGTAAGGGGGGAGTCAGCCCGGCGGCCGGACTACGGCCATGGCGGGGAGCGGCAACGACCCCCGCCAAGAGGCGAGAGTCTAGCATTGGCCCGGATGCCGGCAGAGCGCACCACGCCCGCCGACGCGGCTGCGTGGCTGGCGCGGAACGCTGTCGATTCGCTTCCCCACGGCGGACTCGAGCGAAAGCTCACCGAGGGCCGGCCGTTGCGGGTCAAGCTCGGGATCGATCCGACCGCGCCCGACATTCACCTCGGTCATACGGTGGTGCTGCGCAAGCTCCGCGAGTTCCAGGACCTCGGTCACCTCGTCGTGCTCATCATCGGCGACTACACCGCCCGCGTCGGCGATCCGAGCGGGCGCTCGGAGACCCGGCCGATGCTCTGCGCGGAGGAAATCGACGCCAACGCCCGCACCTTCCAGGAGCAGGCGTTCACGATCCTCGATTCCGAGCGGATCGAGGTGCGGCGCAACGGTGAGTGGCTCGATATGCCCGTCGATGACCTCTTCGGCCTGGCGCGCACGACGACCGTCGCCCAGATCCTCGAGCGCGATGACTTCGCCAAGCGCCAGCTCGCTCACGTGCCGATCTCCCTGCTCGAGCTGCTCTACCCGCTGCTGCAGGGATATGACTCGGTCGAGATCAAGGCCGACGTCGAGCTCGGAGGCACCGATCAGAAGTTCAACCTGCTCCTCGCGCGCGACATCCAGCGCGCGTACGGCGTACCCGAGCAGGCGGTCCTCACCATGCCGATCCTCCCGGGCACCGACGGCGAGCGGCGGATGTCCAAATCGCTGGGCAACTACATCGGCGTCAGCGAGCCCCCGTCGGAGATCTACGGTAAGACCTTGAGCATTCCCGACTCGGCCGTGCCCGTGTACTACGAGCTGCTGCTCGGACGGCCGGTGCCCGAGGACCTGTCGCCCAGGGACGCCAAGCGTGCGCTCGCGCGAGAGCTCGTGGCCGAGTTCCACGACGCCCTGACCGCCGCGGCGGCCGAGCTCGAGTTCGACCGCGTGCACCGCGGCGGGGGCACGCCCGACGAGGTCGACGAGGTGCACTGGCCGGCGGCCGAGCTCGGGGAGACCATCCACCTGCCCGAGCTCCTGCGTCGCGCATTCGG
>DATCEM010000389.1:0-5473 GCA_036510175.1 Solirubrobacteraceae bacterium
GGCCTCCGCGTGGCGGCCGAGGAGCTGCAGGGAGCGCCCGAGACAGAAGAGGGCGAAGTCGTTGGTCGGCGCGCGCTCGATCACCGCCGAGAACTCGGCGGCGGCCTCCTCGTAGCGCTGGACGTGGAAGAGCGCCCGTCCGAGCGCCTCGCGGATCGACGTCTTGTCCGGGGCGAGGTCGCGCGCCCGGGTGAGCGGGACCGTGGCCTGATGGTGATGGCCCTCTTCGAGTAGTGATGTGCCGCGGCGGAACAGGTCGTAGACGTCGTCCATCTGCGCCTATTTTAATTCACAGGCGCGGCGGCAGCGCCCACAGCGCCCGCAGTCGTCCAATCGCCCCGCGCCCCTCGGCGAGCTGGGTCCGCAGCGCGCGTCGCTGCGCGGTGCTCGGCGGATCAGCGCCCCCGGCGTAGCGCGCCCGGCCGATGGCCCGCACGTACTCGGCGGCCACGGCCGAGCGGCGGAACCTCCGCTCGAGCTCGGCCAGCGTCGTCGCCGGGGTCAGCGCGACGCCGGTGCGCCGCAGCGCTCGCTCGAGCTCGGCGAGCATCTCGTCGCCCGACGGCGGCTCCCTCGTGCGCCGGCGCCAGAGCACCGCGAACCCCGCTCCGGCGAGACCGAGCACCGCGACGATCGTCGCGATCAGTGCGAGCGGGGATGTCGAGCCGCTGCGATGGTGCGACGCCGTGGCCGGCGTGGAAGCGGTGGCGCGGAGCTTGCCCGGCAGTCCCGAGCTCCGGAGCTTCGACACGCCCGGGGCCGACCCCCGGGCGGAGTCCGGCGTACTCGACGGCGTGGGATCGAAGGCAACCCAGCCGTAGGAGGGAAACCACACCTCGACCCAGGCATGGGCCTCGAAGTCGTCGACCACCCATTCCCCGGTGGAGGAGCTGAAGCTCCCCGGAGCGAAGCCGACGGCGACCCGCGCCGGGACGCCCCCCATCCGCAAAAGTAGCGCCATCGCGCCGGCGAACTGCTGGCAGTACCCGTACTTGTCCTTGAAGAGGAAGGTCTCGATCGGATAGACGCTACGCGGGGCGTCGGTGTCGTAGCGGTATCCGTGCTGCAGGTAATGGAGCACACGCTCGACGAAGGCGTAGGGCGTGCTCGTCCCCGCCGCCAGGTGCAGGGCGAGGCGGTAGGCCGCGGCGTAGGGGGAGGCCCCGACAGTCGAGGCGACGTAGCCGGCGCTGGCGACCGACACCGATGAGGCGAAGGCGGGGAAGATCACCGTGCCGGGGACGCTGCTCCGGGCGCGCACGGGCACGAACATCTGGCGGTAGTAGTCGAGCGATTCGGGATAAGCGCTGCCGGCGCGGGCGAGCTCGGTCCCCGAGGGAGTCGGCGAGTAGACCTTGACCGTGTAGGCGTCCCCGGGCCCGAGCTGCTGGTTGGCGAGCCAGGTGCCGGGACTCGGGCCGGGGGTGACTCCGCCGGGAACGCTGCTGGGACGCTGGGCGGTGCCGCTGGCGATGACGTTGTTCGTGTACATGGTGCCGATGGTGACCCGCAGCGACTGCGTCCAGGTCGCCGCCGCCGCCGCCGACGGCGCCGGCGTCGTCGGGGGCGTGTCACCGAACGAGGTCGCGGGCTTGGTGGCCTGCACCCAGCCCGCGCCGTCGAAATCGTCGAGGTTCTCGGTCTTCCAGAAGCCCGGGTGCGCGGCCTGCACGCGCAGTACCCGCTGCCCTGAGGTGGGCCAGTAGTACGGGCCATAGCCCTGGAACCAGTCGAACGTCTCGGTGCCGGACGGACTGAAGCTGTTGGCGATCGCCTGGTAGTTGAGCAGCGGACGGTGGATGTCGAGGCCGGGAGCGAGGAGCACCGCGATCACGCCCGCGGCGGCGGCGATCGCCACCGCTGGGCGCGCCTCGCGAGGCCCGAGGCGCTCACCCCACACGAACGCGGCGACGAGCACGAACAGGAGGAGCCCCTGGAGATACGCCACGTGGGGCACCTCGAGGGCGCAGGGAACGACGGCCAGAGCGATCAACGGCAGCGCCGCGGCCGCGCGGCGGGCGTCGCCGAGCGCGTGGGGCACGAACGCGAGCAGGACGCCTGCGTCGAGCAGGAGCATGCCGCCGCCGAGCAGGATCACCGTTCGCGCCCAGCTGTTGACCCCGGCGTAGGGCACGATCACCCGCGGTAGCGCCGTCAGGCCCTGGCCGATCCCGCTCGCGATCGTGCCGACATGGAGATGGAGGACGAGCGCCAGGGGGACGCCGCAGATGGGGAAGGCCGCCACCAGCGGTACGAGGACCCCGAGCGCGGCGAGCGCGCGATTTCGCCCACCGCGTTGCGCACGGTGGCCCAGGAGGCCCCCGGTACCCACCGCGAGCACGAGCAGAGCGAGCATGCGTCCGGTGGCGGCGGGGGCCACGAGGCTCGCCCAGCGCAACGAGCCGTAGAGGGCGAGGGCGGAGAATGTGAGGAGCCGCACCGCCGGCCTCGCACGCGGCGCCTCGAGCCTCGCGTGCGCGACACGTGGCAGCGGCTCGAGCGGGACACGGCGTGGCGGCGCCAGGCCGCGCACGCCTGGCGCGAATTCAGCCATTCACGCTCCCGCCGCCGCGCGCGCTCTACCGGCCGGCGCTCTGGGAGCTCCGTGACGGGCGCGGAGCTCGTAACCGCTGCAGCCCGCGACCTCGAAGCTCGCGGCTCGCCCGGGAAGCTGACCCGGGACCACGAGGACCCGCGCCGCCCGGGCGACGCCGTCGGCCGCGGCCGGGATACGCGCGAGACGTCGCGCTGCGACGTAGAACGTGGGTCCGTCGCGCACGCCGACTCCGGCGAGAAACGGAGGTGGCGTCCCGGGGGTGCTCTGCACCATCGCCAGCCGGGCGTGGGCCGCCGTCCACGGGCCCACACCGCCATCGAGCGGGCTCGCTCGCCGCTCGCCGGGCAGGAGCAGCGCGCAGCCGCCGCGGCGCGCGAGCTCGAGGGTGATCGAGGCGGCTGCGCGGACGGCCGCATCGAGGTCCTCGGGCACGGCCGCGCCGCGCGCGTCGAGCACGACGAGCGGGCGGGAGTCGCTTTCGGCCCGCAGCCGGCGCTCGAGGAGCCCGGCCCCGCGGGCCATCGCCGCCCAGTGGATGCGCGAGGCCGAGGTGCCCTCGCGGTAGGGACGAAGACCGTCGATCTCCACCTCGGCCACGGCCGCGCGCGGGGCCCTCGAGGCGAGCTGGAGGCTCATCGCGCCCGAGGCAGGTGCTCCCGCGCCACCCGCGACGCGGATCGGCTCGGTGCGGGGGAGCACCAGGAGCTCGTGGACCGCGCCGGTGCCGGCGCACACGCGCCGCGCGAGATCGAAGGGGTCGCGGATGAGGAGCACGGGCGGATCGAGGCGCCGCAGCCCGCGCCGGGGAAAGCTCGCCGTCGCCGTGTGGGTGTGCGTGCGCCGGCGCGGACCGAGCGCGAAGGGATCCGCGCACAGGGGATCGAGCACCGTGGCCGAGAGCGCGGGCATGCGCCCGCAGCGGACCACGAGCTCGAACTCGAACTCCTGGTCCTCCTCGATACGCCGGATGTTCAGCCGGCGGTCCACTCCCGCGCCGCGCGCCGCGAGCCGCGTCCACAGCGGAGCCGCGATCCCGATGAGGAGAAAGGCGAGGCCGGGCACGTAAAGCGGCACGGCGTCGAACAGGCGAGCCATCACCGTAAGCCCGATCCCCGCGGCGACGATGCCCCGCGCCCGTTTCATGAAGCTAGCGTGCGGCCACGGCTGAAACGGCGTCGGCGACGACGTCCTGCGCCGTCGTCCCGGCGGCTTCGGGGGCGAGCACGAGGCGGTGGGCGAGCACGGGCACGGCGAGCGCCTGGACGTCATCGGGGAGGGCGTGGTCGCCGCCCCGCATCATCGCCCGCGCCTTCGCCGCCTGCAGGAGCATGAGGCCGGCCCGTGGGCTCGCCCCGAGGTCGACGCGGGGATCCTCGCGGGTGTGCCAGAGCAGGCGCACCACGTAGTCGCGCAGCGGCTTGGTCGCACGAACCCGCGTGCTCGCCTCCTGGGCGAGGAGCACCTCAGCCGCCGTGACCACGGGCTCGAGGGTGAGCACGCGATCACCGGCCTCGTGATCGGCGAGCATCCCGACCTCCGCCTGAGGATCGGGATAGCCGAGCGAGACCCGCACCATGAAGCGGTCGACCTGCGCCTCGGGGAGCGGATAGGTGCCCTCGTACTCGATCGGGTTCTGGGTCGCGAGGACGAGGAACGGGCGCGCGAGCTCATGGGTGTGGACGTCGACGGTGACCCGTCGCTCCTGCATGCATTCGAGCAGACCCGACTGCGTCTTGGGCGAGGCGCGGTTGATCTCGTCGACGAGCACGATGTTCGCGAACACGGGGCCGGGGCGGAACTCGAAGCGCTGCTCGCGCTGGTTGTAGACATTCACCCCGACGACGTCGGCGGGCAGAAGATCGGAGGTGCACGAGACGCGCGCGAACTGGCAGTCGATCGAGCGAGCCAGCGAGCGGGCGAGGGCGGTCTTGCCGACGCCGGGGTAGTCCTCGATCAGCGCATGGCCCTGGGCCATGAGCGCGATGAGAAGATGACTGAGGATCTCCTCGCGCACGTGAACGGCGCGCTGGATGTTCGCCGCAATGCGTCCGACGACGCCCGCCGCGGCTTCAGACTCGTGCGGCGCGACCGGCGGTAGATCTAACGGCTCCATCCACGTCCTCCCGTGAGTCCGCGGCCGCTGCGCTCATTGCGCGAAGCCGCCCTACCTCGTCGAGCACGGCCGCCGCCACGTGCGCCTTGCTCGCGCGCGGTACGCGGCGCTCGCTCTCGGCGCTCACGATGGTGACCTCGTTCTCGGGTACCTCGAATCCGATGTCCGCGCGCGAGATGTCGTTCACGACGACGGCGTCGAGTCGCTTGCGCCGCCGCTTCTCGCGCGCGTAGTCGAGTGCACCGGATCCATGCTCCGCCGCGAACCCGACCACCAGCTGGCCGGGCCGTCGCCGGGGCGCGAGCGCGCCCAGGATGTCCTCGGTGGGCTCGGTCTCGATCGTCAGCGCGGGGCCGACGTCCTTCTTGAGCTTGCGGTCCACTGGCGCCGCGGGCCGGAAGTCGGCCACCGCGGCGGCCATGAGCAGGATGTCGCAGCTCGCGAACTCGCGCGCGCAGGCATCGAGCAACTCCGCCGCGGTCCGCACTTCGACTCTCCGCACGAGCGGCGGCGGATTGAGGGCGACGTTGGCCGAGATCAGCGTCACCTGGGCACCACGGCGCTGGGCCTCGTGCGCGAGCTCGAAGCCCATCCTCCCCGACGAGCGGTTGCCCACGTAGCGCACGCTGTCGATCGGCTCACGCGTTCCGCCCGCGGTGACGAGGACGCGCAGGCCGGATAGCGGGTCAGAAAGGCCGCTGCGGGTGAGCACCGCCTCGCACGCGGCCAGGAGCTCCGAGGGCTCGGGGAGCCGCCCGAGCCCCCGCTCGCCGTGCGATGCGAGCTCACCCTCGCCGGGCGGG
>DATCEM010000390.1:0-4208 GCA_036510175.1 Solirubrobacteraceae bacterium
GGCAGGTTGTCGACGCAGAAGTAACCCTCATCCTCGAAAACGGCCATGGCCGTCGACTTCCCGGCCCCCGAGAACCCGGTGATGATCACCAGGTCGGTGAGGGCGAAGCGGGCCGCACCGGCCTCTTCGCCGTTCCCCGCCCGCGGGCTGCCATCAGGCGCGCGACTCGACGCTTCCATGTCGGGAAGCTTGACGCTAAAGCCGGACACCCGTCGAGCCGGCGTCCGAAGACCGCGCCTGTGCGAGGATGACTGGCGTGTCGCGGCATGGAGGTGTGATCGCATGGGCCTGCGCCTGCGCCTGCCTGCTCATGTCGGCGGGGGCGAGCCTAGCCGATGCGAGCACGGCCGATGCGTCCCTCTCCCCCGTGCTGGGCAGCGCGCCCACCTCGCAGCCGATGCCCTCGGGCTTCCTCGGACTCTCAATGGAGTTCTATGCCATCCACGAGTACGAGGGCAACGATCCGAATGCCATCAATCCGGTCCTCCTCCAGCTCATCCGGAACCTGAACCCGGGACAGGCCCCGGTGATCCGCATCGGCGGCGACAGCACCGACCAGAGCTGGTGGCCGGTTCCCGGCGTGCTCCCCCCACGCGGCATCGACTACCCCCTCACGCAGGGATGGATCCGCTCCACGGCCGCGCTGGCGAACGACCTCGGCGCGAAGCTCATCGTGGGGGTCAACCTGCAGCTCAACCGGCCGGCGCTGGCGGCGGTCGAGGCACGGGCCCTGCTCGCCGGTCTGGGAAGCTCGGTCGAGGCGTTCGAGATCGGCAACGAACCGGACCTCTACGGGACCCTGCCCTGGTACCTGACGGCGGGGGGCAAGACCCGATACGGGCGGCCCCCCTCCTACAGCGTCTCCAACTTCATCCCCCAGTTCTCGAACATCAGGCATGCGCTGCCACCGGTGCCCGTCGCGGGCCCGGCCTTCTCCAATCTCCAATGGATGGATGCGGGCTTGAGCCAGTTCCTCGCTGCCGAGCCGGGCCTCGGGCTCGTCACCTTCCACCGCTACCCCCTGCGTGGCTGCCACGTCCTCGCGAGTCAGCCTGCCTATCCGACGGTCGCCAACCTGCTGAGCGACTATTCCCAGTCCGATCTCGCTCAGGGCGTGGCGCCCTTCGTCGCCATGGCCCATGCCCAGGGCCTGCAGTTCCGCGTCGACGAGATGAACTCGGTCGCGTGCGCGGGCACCCACGGGGTCAGCGACACGTTCGCGTCAGCGCTGTGGATCCTCGACACGCTGTTCGAGATGGCCAACGTCGGCGTCGACGGGGTCAACATCCACACGCTGCCGGGGTCGCGCTACGAGCTCTTCACCTTCGCCCACACGGGAACGAGCTGGGAGGCCTACGTGCACCCCGAGTACTACGGGATGCTCATGTTCGCCCAGGCCGATCCTCCCGGCGCCCGCCTGCTCCCGATCGGCGGCGTCCCGGATGGTCCACTGAAGGTTTGGGGGACTCTCGCACCGGACGGGACGAGACGCATCGTCCTCATCAACGAGGACCCCTCCAATCCCCAGGCGCTGGACCTTCAGGCTCCTGGCAACTCCGCCTCGGTCGAGGAGCTCACCGCTCCGAGCGTCGCGGCGACGGACGGCGTGACGCTCGGCGGTCAGAGCTTCGGGGAGGAGAGCACGACGGGCACGCTCACGGGGCAGCCCCAGACGAGCACCCTCTACCCGTTCTTCGGGCTGTATTCGGTTACCGTCCCGCCGGGCAGCGCGATGCTGCTGACGCTGCACTGATCACACGCCGGTCTTGTGCAGCTCGCGATAGAGATCGCGCGCGAGCCTGCCGGGGACGCCGGGGACCGCCTCCAGCTCCTCGCGGGAGGCCGAGAGGATCGCGTCGGGCGAGCCGAAGTGCTGTAGGAGCGCGCGCTTGCGCGCCGGCCCGACCCCGGCCAGGCCGTCGAGGATCGATGCCGTCATCGCGCGGTCGCGACGGATCCTGTGGTGGGTGATGGCGAACCGGTGCGCCTCATCCCTGACCCGCTGCAAGAGCTGGAGCTCGGGAGTGTCGTGGGCGAGGGCAAGCGGTGCGGGCCGCCCGGGGATGAACAGCTCCTCGATCCGCTTGGCCAGCGCGACCACGGTGACGCCGCGGTCCCGGAAAGGTCCCAGCGCGCGCAGGCCCGCCGAGAGCTGGCCCTGACCGCCGTCGATGACGATCAGGTTGGGCAGGGTGGCAAAGCTCGCGTCGTACTCCTTGTCGTGGGGCGAGATGTCGCGCTGGTGCTCCCATCGAGCCAGCCGGCGCGCGAGCACCTCCTCCATCGCGGCGAAGTCGTCGGGGACGCCCTCCTCGCCGCCCCGGACCTTGAAGCGTCGATAGTCGGACTTCTTCGGCGCCGCTCCCTCGAACACCACCATCGACGCCACCGTTTCGGTCCCCATCAGGTTGGAGATGTCGAAGCATTCGATCCGCAGCGGAATGGCGTCGAGGCCGAGCACGCGCTGGAGCCCGTCGAGGGCCTCCACCCGCTGCTGACGCCCGCGCTCGGAGCGCAGCTTCTCCTGGTCGAGCGCGAGCCGGGCATTACGCTCGGCGAGCTCGAGGATCCTGCGCTTGTCCCCTCGCTGCACCGCCCGGATCTCGACCGCCGTACCCCGGCGCTGAGCCAGCGCGTCGGCCAGAGTCGCCGTATCGCCCACGCCGGGCTGAACGACGAGCAGCGGCGGAATCATCATCGCGCTCGAGTAGTACTGGAGGATGAAGGCCTCGACCACCGCGGCGACCTCGTCTTGCGCCTCGTTGTCGAGGTAGAAGCTCTGGCGATCGGCCAGGACTCCGTCCCGGACCTGGAACACCTGGGCGTTGGCCTCCTTGCCCTCGACCGCCACGGCGATCGCGTCGAGGGTGCCATTGGCATCGTTGGCCACGCGCTGGCGCTCGAGCAGCGAGCGCACGGCGCGCAGCCGGTTGCGCTCGCGCGCCGCGTCCTCGAAGCGCTGCTCGGCGGCCGCCGCTCGCATCGCTTCCTGCAGCGAGCGCTCGATCGAGCGGTAGCGCCCGGAGAGGAAGTCGATCACCCCGTCGATGCCGCGCCGGTACTCCTCCTTGGAGACGTAGCCCACACATGGCGCTTCGCATCGCTTGATGTAGAAGTCCAGGCACGGCGAGCCGCTGCGCCGGCCCGGCTCGGGCCCCTCGCAGCTTCGGAACATGAACACCTTGCCCAGGAGATCGAGCGTTCCGCGCACGCGCTTGGCGTTGCTGTACGGGCCGAAGTAGGCGCGATCGCGACGGTGGCGCTCGCGCGTGAAGTAGACGCGGGGGAACTCCTCGTCGATCGAGATCGCGATGTAGGGATAGGACTTGTCGTCGCGCAGGCGAACGTTGAAGCGCGGCTTGTACTGCTTGATGAAGTTCTGCTCGGCGAGCAGCGCCTCGGTCTCGGTGTGGACCACGAGCGCCTCGATCTGGTCGATCATCGGGAGCAGCTCGCCCCCCGCCTTGGTGCTCGGGTTCGAGAAGTGCGAGGCGACCCGCTTGCGGATCGAATTCGCCTTCCCGACGTAGATCACCCGGCCGCGCTCGTCGCGGAACAGGTAAACGCCCGGCTGGTCGGGAAGGTCTCGGCGACGATCGGCGGTGACTAGAGACATTGGTCTTTCGAGGATACGAACCGGGCGCATTTGCCAGGGGCAAATGCGCCGCCGGGAGTGGCGGGTCTGGTTCTCGCCCTAGTCCGTGGTCAGGGACAGCGAGAGGCCGGCGATGGCCACTACGAGAGCGATGATGGCGGCGGTCTCGCCTGCCCCGGGCGTCGGCGATGGCGCGACGAAGGAGGGGACGTCGATGCTCGGCCGGAACGCGTTCGGGGCGCCGTTGGTCGGCGGGGCGCCGACGGCGTGAATGGCGAACACGAGGGCGAGGAGGGAAGCTATGAGCGTGCAGATTCGCGCTCGGCGCGGGCCGACCAGAGCTACGCCTAGGAGCGCGGCGGCGAGCACCGCGAGCAGGACGTCGGCGGCGGAGTAGACCTGCCAGGCGGTGGGATCGCGAGGTACGCCCTGGAGTGTCTGAAGGCGGTCGGCGACGGCGACATACGCCGGCGACAGGCGGCTCCAGGCCAGGAACAGCGATATGCCGAGCATGAGGGCGCTGAAGAGCACCAGCCAGTCGGCGATTACGCTGCGGTCGTCCTTGCTCACGGCGCGCCAGTGTACGGCGGCCAGCGCCTTACCCGTCCCGTTC
>DATCEM010000391.1:0-4570 GCA_036510175.1 Solirubrobacteraceae bacterium
ACCTCGAGGGTCTCGCCGTCGGCTCCGTGGCGCAGCGATCCCCCCCCGTGGCCCCCGCGCTGGGCCTTGAACTGCGAGCGGCGGCGGAAGGCCTGGAGGTCGCGGAGCGAGTCGTCGCACACGAGCACGACGTCTCCCCCGCGCCCGCCGTCGCCGCCGTCGGGCCCGCCGCGCGGAACATGAGCCTCGCGGCGAAAGCTCAGGCAGCCGTCGCCGCCCTTGCCGGCGAGGAGATGAAGCCGCGCTTGATCGCTGAGCATGTGATCATCCTGGCAGCTGGACGACTCCCGCGGCCGCCATAATGAGAGCCAGGATGGCGAGCGGCGGCCACAGCGGGAGCGCACCCGTATTCCTCATCACCGGCGCTTCGAGCGGGATCGGGGCCGCCACCGCCCGCGCCGCAGCGAAGGAGGGCTACCGGCTCGTGCTGGCGGCGCGAACCCAGGAGCGCATCGACGCGCTCGGCGAGGAGCTCGGGGGACCCGACCACGCGCTCGCCGTGCGCTGCGACGTGACCGAGTGGGATCACCAGCAGGCGATGGTCGCGACCGCGCTCGAGCACTTCGGCCGTCTCGATGTCGCCTTCGCCAACGCCGGCTTCGGCGCCGCCCGCGGTTTCCTCGAGGAGTCGCCCGAGCAATGGCGCGCAATGGTGCTGACCAACGTCTACGGCGCCGCCCTGACGATCAGGGCGACGATTCCCGCCCTCAAGGAGTCCCGCGGTCATCTCGTGCTCACCGGATCGGTCGCCGGGCGCCGGGCACTCCCCGGCTCGCTCTACTCGGCCACCAAGTGGGCGGTCACGGGGATGGGCGAGTCGGCGCGTCTGGAACTGAACGGAACCGGGGTGCGGGTCACCCTGATCGAGCCCGGGATGGTCGACACCCCGTTCTTCGACAACCCCGGCGAGGGTCGCCTGCACGCGGAGGACATCGCGCGGGCGGTCATCTTCGCGGTCTCGCAGCCTCCGCACGTCGACGTCAACGAGATCCTCGTCAGGCCCACGGCCCAGGAAGGCTGATGGGCAGCTGATGGGCGGCGATCGCCGTCGGACAAGCGGACTGGGCGTCCTTGCCCGTCCGTCCGCGATCTTCGCCGGCGGCGCGCTCGGGGCGGCGATTCGCACAGGTCTCGTCGAGCTCGCGCCCCCGGCGGCCGGGCACTGGCCGTGGGTGACCTTCTCCGCCAACGTTGTCGGCTGCCTGCTCCTGGGCTACTTCGTCACCAGGCTCCAGGAGCGACTCCCGATCACCGCCTACCGGCAGCCGTTCCTGGGCACCGGCGTGTGCGGCGCCCTCACCACATTCTCGACGATGCAGGTCGAGCTCCTGAGGATGCTCGACCGGGGAGAGCTGCTCCTTGTCGCGGCGTACGCCGGGGGCAGCATCGTCGCCGGCTTCGTCGGGGTCACGCTCGGGACCGCAGTCGTCCGCCGCGCCCGCCTGACGTGGTGACGGCACTCCTCGTGGTGGTGTGCGGCGGATTCGGCGCGCTCGCCCGCTTCACCGTCGACGGGCTCGTCGAGGAGCGACTCTCCGGCGAGTACCCGTTCGGGACGCTGATCGTCAACCTCAGCGGCTGCTTCCTCCTCGGGCTCGTCGTCGGCCTCGGCGCGAGCCACCGCGTCCAGCTCGTGGTGGGGACCGCCGCCCTCGGGTCCTACACCACGTTTTCGACCTGGATGCTCGAGAGCCATCGCTCGGCCCAGGACGGAGAACCCGGCCTCGCATGGCGCTCGGTCCTCATCGCCCTGGTGGGGGGCCTGGCCACGGCGGCGCTCGGCCGGGTGGCCGGACGCGCTTTATAAAGACCGGGCGCGACCGTAGCATCCCCTCCGGCCGGGGCTCGGCTCGGCGATCGACATCAACTGGAGGTGGTCCGTCGTGCAGTCAATGCTGGATGATTTCAAGAAGTTCCTCATGCAGGGGAACCTGGTGATGCTCGCCGTGGCGTTCGTCATCGGGGTCGCGTTCGCCGCGGTGGTCAAGGCGTTGGTCGCCGACATCGTCACGCCGATCATCGCGCTCGTCTTTGGACAGCCCAACTTTGGCGCCCTGTCCTTTTCCATCAATTCGAGCCACTTCTTCTACGGCGACTTCCTCAACGCGCTGTTCGCCTTCGTGACGACGGCGGCCGCCGTGTACTTCTTCGTCGTCAAGCCCTACGAGGCGCTCGAGGCGCGTCGCTCGCGGGGAGCGGATCCCGACATCAAGGAATGCCCGGAGTGCACTACCGACATCCCCTATAAGGCGCGCCGCTGCCCGGCGTGCACGGCGCAGCTAAGCCCCGCTGGTTTGCCGTAGCTAGCTCTGCCGCGGAAGTTCGGGGCCAGCCGAACTTCCAACGGAGTCGGCGCTAGGCGCCTGCGCCGCGACCGAGATCACCCGTCCGCGCCAGCCCGTGGTGAACTGGACCGTGCCGGCAGCCTTGGCGAAAATCGTGTCGTCCTTGCCGATCCCGACGCCCACGCCGGGCCGGAAGCGCGTGCCCCGCTGGCGGACGATGATCTCGCCGCCGGTCACCGTTTGACCGGCGAAGACCTTCACGCCGAGGCGCTGGGAGTTGGAGTCGCGACCGTTCCGGCTCGAGCCGAGGCCTTTCTTATGTGCCATTGGAGGCCTCCTCTGATCCGGTCGCGGCGGCGGCGGATTCCACGGGCTCTGGCTTCGCCGCGGCCGGCGAATCGGCGCCGGCCGATTTCCCAATCGACGTCACGCGGATCCGGGTGAGCTCCTGCCGGTGGCCGGTGCGGCGCTTGTAGCCGCGCTTGGGCTTGAACTTGACGATGCGAAGCTTGGGGCCGCGCTCGTGCGCGACCACCGTGGCCTCGACGGCGATGCCTGAGAGATCCTCGCCGTCGAACACGTCATCGCCGTCGACGTAGAGCAGGGGCTGGAGCTTCACCGTCGCCCCCTCTTCCACGGGCAGGCGCTCGATGAGCAGGGTCTGCCCCTCCTCGACGTGATATTGCTTGCCGCCTGTTTTGACGATTGAGTACATGGCTATTCGGATGCCGCCGGCGTGGTCTCTGCCCTGGCACCGGAACGGCGCCGTCCGCCTCTGCGGCCACGGCGCCGAGGCTTCGATTCTACGCCATCGTCGTTACCTCCGCTCTCGGGCGGACCGCCGTCGCTCACCGGCTCGACCTCCCCCACGAGCGAGGCAACCGCCGCCGATCGCCCCACCTCGTCGATCCGGACGAGGAGCTTGCGGCCGACGTGACGGCCGCCGCCCTTGACCGAGATGATGTAGCCGTCGATCTTGGCGACCGCGTCGCCGGGGCTGTACATGTGCGGCTCGACGATCTCGACGTGGACCTCCTCGCCCTCGCGGAAGGGCAGCGCGCGTTCGAGCACCTGCTCGCGGTCGCCTTCCAGGAGGACGGCGAAGTGGTCGAGCGGGAGCCCCTCGGAGCCCTCGAAGTGGAACCACTTTCCCGTCTCCCGCTCGATCGCATGGAGGACCCGCGCGTCGTTGCCGGTGATCTCGGCGCTCACCCGCGGGTTCATCTGGATGAGGAACGCCTCGGCTTCCCGCTCCTTGGCGACGTCGCGCAGCCTTCGCTCGAACTCGATGGCGAGCGTCTCCTCGGATTTGATCACCCCTTCGCCATGGCACGTGGGGCACGGGCGAGTCATGATCTCGCGCACGCCGTCGGTGACGTTCTGGCGGGTCATCTCGACGAGCCCGAGGGGCGAGATCTCGACCACGAAGGTCTTGGTCCGGTCCTCGGCAAGGGCCTTGCGCAGGGTCTTGAGCACGGCCTCGCGGTTGCGCGAGCGTGCCATGTCGATGAAGTCGATGACGATGATCCCGCCGATGTCGCGCAGGCGGAGCTGACGCACTACCTGGTCGGCGGCCTCGAGGTTGGTCTTGGTGATCGTGTCCTCGAGCCGGGCGCCCTTACCCCGCCCGATGAAGCTCCCGGAGTTGACGTCGATGACCGTCAGCGCCTCGGCGTAGTCGATCACGAGGTAGCCGCCACTGGGCAAATCGACGCGGCGCGAGAGGGTCGAGTCGAGCACCTCCTCAACTCCGAACGCCTGGAGCAGCGGCATCTCCTCCTCCCACAGCTCCACCCGGTCCACGAGCTCGGGCGCGGTGCGGGTGAAGAACGATAGGAGCCGTTGGTGCTGCTTGGGGTCGTCGACGATCGCGCGCTCGAAGTGCTCGGAGTAGATGTCGCGGACGACGCGGACCGACAGGTCCGCCTCCTGGAAGACGAGGGCGGGCGCCGGCGTCTCGGCGACGCGCTTCTGGAGCACGTCGCCGAGCTTGAACAGGTACTGCAGCTCGCGCTCGAGATCGGCGCGGGTCGCGCCGTGGGCGGCCGTGCGGATGATCGCCCCGGCGCCCTTGAGGTCGAGCTTGGCCGCCTGCTTGCGCAGGCGCTCGCGCTCGGGCTCGTCGAGCCGGCGCGAGACGCCGACCCCCTCGCCGAACGGCGCGTAGACCATGTAACGCCCGGCGATCGCCAGGTCCATCGACAGGCGCGCACCCTTGGTCTTGAGCGGGTCCTTGACGACCTGGACGACGACCTCCTGGCCCGGCTTGAGCAGGTCGGAGATGT
>DATCEM010000392.1:0-3265 GCA_036510175.1 Solirubrobacteraceae bacterium
ACTTCGAGTCGGCCTGTCCCGTCGAGATCGCCGCATGGGTCGTCCCGGCGACGCCGGGGGTGACGCGGATCAGGACCTCCTGGTCGCGACCCTGCGCCGCCGCGACGAGCTCGAGCCGGTCGACGTCGTCGAGCGAGTCGAGCACGATGTGGCCGACCCCGGCCGCCACCGCGGCGTGGAGCTCGCCTTCTGACTTCGCGTTCCCATGGAGATAGATGCGCGCGGGATCGAAGCCGCCGGCGAGCGCGAGCGCGAGCTCGCCGCCCGAGGCCACATCGCACGCCAGCCCCTCTTCGGCGAGGACGCGGTACACGGCGGTGCACGGAAACGCCTTAGAGGCGAAGAGGACATCGAAGTCGGCGTGGCGAGCGGCGATGGCTTCGAGGAACGAGCGGGCGCGGAAGCGCAGGTCATCCTCGGCGACGATGTAGGCGGGGGTGCCGAACTCATGCGCGAGCTCGACCGCGTCGCAGCCTCCGATCTCGAGATGCCCACGGTCGTTGACGCGTGAGCCGAGCGGATAGACCTGTGACAGCTGTGAGCTGGTGAGCACCACGAGGCCGTCGATCATGCCATGCGAGCGCGGGCATGGCATGATCAACGGGTGCGTCGTCTGCGGACGGTGAGCGTCGCCCTCCCCTCGAGAACCGGGCGCCACGACGGTCTCGCCGACTGCCTCTGGCTCCCCGAGGCGGCGCCGCGAGGGGGCGTGGTAATCCTCCACGGCGCCGGCTCGGCCAAGGAGAGCCATCACGACTACGCGCGCGTGGTCCTCGCCGCCGGCTTCGCCGCGGTGACCTTCGATCAGCGCGGTCACGGCGAGAGCGACGGGCCGATGGACGGCCGCGCTATCGACGACGTCGCCCAGGTGGCATCGCTGCTCCGCGCGGGCGCCGGCGACCGGGCCCTTCCGGTCGCGCTGCGCGGGTCGAGCATGGGCGGCTACCTGGCGATCGTCGCCGCCGCGGCCGCCGGCGCCCGCGCCGTCGTGGCGATCTGTCCGGCGCCCGCCGAGAGCCTGCTCCGCGGGCTACGCGCGGGGAGGTTCGCCTTCGACGCGGACCTCGTCGCGCTCGAGGCGCTCCTCAGCACCCACGACCTGTTCACCGCCGTGGCGGCGCTCGAGGTGCCGCTACTGCTCCTGCACGCCGAGGGCGACGAGCAGGTGCCCGTCGAGCACTCGCGCGAGCTCATCGGCAGCGCCCGCCTGCCGGCGAGCCGCCTGATCGCGCTCCCCGGCGGTCATCACCGCTCGATCCAGCATGACGAGGAGCTACAGGTGGTGAGCGTGCGCTTCATCCAGCGGGCGCTCGCAGGAACTTGACTTGCGGCTCTATTGCCCGGCGGGGGCGCCGAGGATCCCGCCGAGGAGCGTGCCCGTGCCTGTGACGACGCCGCCGACCGTGCCGGTGGCCTGGGTGAGGGCGCCGCCCAGGGCCTGCCCGAGACCGGTGACGAGACCGCCGACGGCTGGGCTCGTCTGTGAGAGCTGGCTTCCCAGCGCGCCGGTGACCGCGCCGACCGTGTTGCCGACCTGCTTCCCGGCGGCGCTCACGCCGGCGCCGAGTGCCCCGGTCGCCGCTGCGACGCCGCCACCGACGGTGGTGGGTGCGGCGCAGGTGGCGCAACCGGTGCTCGGAGTCGTCGTGGTCACGGGCGTGGTGGCGGGCGGCGGTGCCGTCGTAGTCGGGTTACTGGCAACGCCGTGGGGGGCGCCCGCGGCGATCGTGCTCGCCGCCTTTGTGTGCTGCTGGCCGGTGGCGGAGGTCTGCCGGGACACGGAGTGCGAGGTCGCTGACCCTGGCGCTCGTGACGCGGCGAAGGGAGCCGCAGCACCCGGGTGCGCGGGCGCCGTCGAGGGGCCCACGCCGTACTGAGAGGCCTGGGCGAGCACGAGCGCGGGCGCCGGTCCGCTGTTGGTGAGCTGGGGCCAGCCGCGGTAGGAGACGACGGCGGTCGCCATGACGAAGAGCACCGATGCGCCGGCCAGCAGGGAACCTGCCGTCCCAAAGCCGGCGATGTAGGCGCGAGTCACCCGCATGCTCTGCACACGTACGTATCGGCAGGTTCGAGCGCCGACTTTAGCCCTCGTCGTGAACCCGGGTGTGCTGGCGGCCTTGTCTGGGATAATGCGGTGTATCGGTAAAGGGGAAGGATGTCCGTGAACAGAATTGACCGATTGGCTGGGTCGGCTGCGTTTCGCGCCGCCATCGCGCGTTCGATCAGGCGCGTGCGTGACTCGCTCCTCAGCATCGACCCCGCCGGCGTGGGAGGTGTGGGGTGCGAACGTCAGCTCGTGGGGTAGATGCGCCTTCCGATGATCGGAATGATCGAGTGGCTCGGCCCGCTGGCGGGGAGTCCGCGAACGCGCTCGCCATCGAGGGCATGGCTGTGGAGGAGTTCGTCGACGCGCTGCTGCGCTATGCCTCCGACGCGATCGCGGTCAGCGACCGTGAGTCGGGTCGGTTTGTCGTGGTCAGCGACTCGTACTGCGCGATCACCGGCTACGCCAGGGAGGAGTTGATCGGGCGAACATCGGTGGAGCTTGGAATGCTCGCCGAGGCGCCCGAGCGTTCGCAGCCGGTGGGGGTCGCGGCGAGCGGTGTCGCCGGGATGCATGAGCTTCAATTGCGCCGCAAGGACGGCGTGATCTGCCTGTTCGAGTTCTCCGTTCAGATGCTGGGAGAAGGGCTCATGCTCACGATCAGCCGCGACGTCAGCGAGCGCCGGAGGATCGAGGCCGAGGTCGAGAGGGCGAAGCAAGAAGCGGAGCACGCCAACAGCGCCAAGAGCGAATTCCTCTCGCGGATGAGCCACGAGCTGCGGACGCCGCTGAACGCGATTATCGGGTACGGACAGGTGCTTGAGCTGCAGCTACGAGACGAGCGCCGGCGAGAGGACGTCGACCACATTCTGACAGCCGGTAAGCATCTTCTGGCCTTGATTGATGACGTACTCGATATCTCACGGATCGAAGCGGGAAAGCTCAGGCTCTCGATCGAGCCGGTGCCTATCGCGCAGACCGTGAACGAGGCATTGGCGCTCGTATCGCCGACCGCGAAGCAGCGGCATGTTCAGCTCGACGCCGTAATCAGCGATTTTGCCGACGATAGTCATGTAAACGCGGATCGCCGGCTTCTGGCACAGGTGCTGCTCAACCTGCTCTCCAACGCGATCAAGTACAACCGTGACGGCGGTCGCGTCGACGTGTCCTTCGCGGTCTCCGACCAAGGCCGGATCCGGACGCTTATCACCGACACCGGAG
>DATCEM010000393.1:0-2087 GCA_036510175.1 Solirubrobacteraceae bacterium
GCGCGCGGCCGACCCGCGGGGATGGCGCTACCCCGACGCCGTGCGCGACGCGGTACACCGGGTGATCGGCGAGCGGCGCGACATCCGCCGGTTCCGCCCTGACGAGGTTCCCGCGGACGTCATGCAGCGCGTCCTCGAAGCCGCCCACCACGCGCCCTCGGTCGGGCTCATGCAGCCCTGGCGGCTGATCGTCATCCGCTCGCTCGAGACCCGGATCGCCGTGCGCGGCCTCGCCCAGCGCGAGAGCCTGCGTCAGGCTGAGCGCTTCGACGAGCGCGCCCGGCAGTTCCTCGACCAGAAGATCGAGGGGATCGTCGAGGCTCCGCTCGGCGTGTGCGTGTGCTGCGACCACGGCGACCCCGACGTCGAGGTCCTAGGTCGGGGCACGATTCCCGAGACCGACGTCTACAGCACCGCGTGCGCGATCGAGAACCTGTGGCTCGCCGCGCGCGCTGAGGGCCTCGGGGTCGGCTGGGTGAGCTTCTACCGCGAGGAGGACCTGCGCGCGGTGCTCGGCATCCCGCGCGCGGTCAATCCCATCGCCTACCTGTGCCTGGGCTGGCCTGACGAGCGTCCCGATCGCCCGGGGCTCGAGGCGGCGGGCTGGTCGGCGCGGATGCCGCTGGAGGAGGTCGTCATGGAGGAGCGCTGGCGCGAGCCGGAGCGCGAGCCCGCCGGGCCCGCCACGCCCGCCCCCACCCCCGACCGCGCGGCCGCCATCGCCGCGCGCGACCGGCTCGACCTCCTCGTCAAACCGGCCGGGAGCCTGGGAGCGCTCGAGCCGCTGATCGAACGGTGGGCCCAGATAACCGGCGCCCCGCCCCCCGAGCGACTGCGCGCGGGGGTGCTCGTGTGCGCGGGGGACCACGGTCACGTGGCCCACGGCACGAGCCTGTTCGATCCCACCGTCACCGCCCAGGTCGCCGCCGCGGCGGCGCGAGGCGAGACGGCGATCGGCGTGCTCGCCCGGCGCGCCGGACATCAGCTCATCGTCGCCGACCTCGGTATCGCCGGCCCAACCCCGGCCGGGGTCAGGGACCTCAAGGTCGCCGCGGGGACGGCGGACATGACGCGCGGTCCGGCGATCGCTCCCGACGAGCTCGACGCCGCGATGGCGCACGGTGCCACCCTTGCCCGCGAGCTCGCTGAGCTGGGCGTGGACTGCCTCGTCCTCGGCGAGATCGGGATCGGTAACAGCGCCACCACGGCGGCGCTGCTCGGCGCGCTCACCGGCGCCTCACCCGAGCTCGCCGTCGGTCGCGGGACCGGAGTCGACGCCGCCGGGCTCGAACGCAAGCGCCGCGTCGTCGCCGCGGCCCTCGCCGAGCACGGAACCCCGTTACCTGCCCGGGAGGCCCTGCTCGCGGTCGGGGGCCTCGAACTGGCCGCGCTCAGCGCCGCCGCGATCGAGGCGGCGCGCCTGCGCCTGCCCGTGGTCCTCGATGGCTACGCGGCCACCGTCGCGGCCCTCGCCGCCGTCCGGTTCGACGCGGCCGTCGTAGAGGTGCTCATCGCCGGCCACCGCTCAGCGGAACCCGGGCACGGGTTGGCGCTCGACGAGCTCGGGCTCGAGCCCCTGCTCGATCTGCGCCTGCGCCTGGGCGAGGCGTCGGGCGCGCTGCTCGCGCTGCCGCTGATCGAGGCGGCCGGCGCGCTCCACCGGGGGATGGCGACGTTCGAGGAATCCGGCGTTGCTCGAAGCCCCGGCTGAGCCTCGAGGGGCGCTGCGAGCCGGGTGGTCGGGGCTCGCCGGCGCGATCACTTTCCTCACCATCGTCCCGGTCGGGGGCGGGGGAGACGTGCGCCGCGCCGCGGGCTGGTTCCCCGTCGTCGGCGCCGCGGTGGGGGCACTGTCCGGTGGGGTGCGGGCCGGGCTTCAGCCTGTCCTCGGCGCTCCGGCAGCGACCGTGGTCGCGGTCATGGCGCTGGTCATCGTCACCGGCGCGCTCCACCAGGACGGACTGGCCGACGCCGCCGACGGTCTCGGGGTGCGCGGTGACCGCGCTCGCCGCCTCGCGGCGATGCGCGACTCGTCGATCGGGGTGTTCGGTGCGCTCGCGCTCATCGGCTGGACGCTGCTCCTCGTC
>DATCEM010000394.1:0-8099 GCA_036510175.1 Solirubrobacteraceae bacterium
AGCGAGAGGAGCATGGGCTTGGCCGACAGGTTGACGATCACGGCGCCGACGCCGAACCGGCCGGCGGTGCCGATGCCCCTGACCGGGGCCGAGCGGAAGCTGATGGGACGGGAGAAGCTGGCGCCGGCGAGCGCGCGCAGCAGGGCCTGCATGGCCACGCCACCGGTGGCCAGGCCGAAGAGCGGTGTCGCCGGGGCTTGGGCGAGCACGGGACGAAAGGTCACTGCCCCGCCGCCGCCCCCGCCGGAGAGCTGGAGCCCGGCCGTGGTACCGAAGATCGCCCCGAAAGGCGCGCTATCGATCAGCGTCTCGTAGTCAGCCTGGATGACGCGCGGCGCGCTCAGGAGATCGAGGGCGAAGGCGGTGACGGCGAGCCCTTGAGCCCAGGTCCCGTGCACGCGCGCGACGGTATCGAAGAGGTTCCA
Source organism: Solirubrobacteraceae bacterium (assembly GCA_036510175.1). Classification (GTDB taxonomy): domain Bacteria; phylum Actinomycetota; class Thermoleophilia; order Solirubrobacterales; family Solirubrobacteraceae; genus Palsa-465. Next base: position 426 of record DATCEM010000394.1, read on the forward strand.
TTCGGTGAGCCAGATCTCGAGCCTCTTCGGCAGTCGCGCGATGAGGCGGTCGAGCGTGGCCCAGCGTCGTCCCGGCGCGCGGAGCATCTTCTCGGCGGCCGCGGGGGAGTCGAGGGAGGCCCTGGGTCCGATCCCCGAGGCGAAGTAGGCGTGCAGGCTGAGCGCAGATTCGCCCCGCAGCGTGCGCAGCATCTCCGCGTTCCAAAGGCGCTCGCGACGGTCGACGGTGCCACTGTTGCTGTCGCGTCCCGGGTAGGCGTCGGCCGCCACGAGGACGCCGGGAAAGGCCCGCCGGATCGCGGCGATCCAGCGTGAGGCGACGCGGCCGTAGCGGGCGCCGTCGCGAAAGCGTCTCGCGTACCCGGGCAGGTAGAGCTCGTTGCCGAGCTCGACGTGGGTGATCGGCATACCGAGACGGCGCGCGGCGTGCAACATCGCGAGCTGCGAGCGCAGGTCGCTCGTGTAGAGGTTGAGGTCGAACACCGGCATGGCGCCGGTCGCGCGCACGAGCCGGGCCCAATCGGCGAGGGACACCTGGATGTGGTCGCGAAGCGCGCTCAGCGTGGAGGGCACGCGCGGCGAGTGGACGTAGGTCCCCGTGCGCCAGTCCCAGAAGTTGGCCGGCGTCCCCCCGAACACGCGGATGGCCTGCGGGCCCAGGGCGGCCACCGCGCTCAGGAAGCGTGGGTTCGACCACACCCCGGGCCCGATGATCGCCTCGCCGTTGACTCCGAGCAGCCCCGGGGGCAGCGTTCGCACCGGCCCGAGCACGGCACCGTGCGCGACCCCGTGGGGGATCGGCGCCGGCTGCCCCCCACGGTGGCGTGAGGCGGCCACAAGGAGAAGCGCGACGGCGAGGACGGCCACGATCGCGGGCCCAACTCGCCTCCTCATCGGCGCGATGATGCCAAGGCGAGCGCCCGCGTTCGCCTACAGCGCCGCTTCGGTGGCCACCGGCTCCTGGCCGACGGCACGCAGCGCGTTCTCCACCGCTTCGATAACGATCTCGAGCACGCGCACGCGGGCAAAGGGCTTGGACTCGGCGGCGACCACGAACCACGGCGCATCGGGGTGGTCGGTCTCGCGGAGCATCTCCTCCACCGCCTGCTCGTAGTCGGCGCGGTGCGAGAGGTTGCGCCAGTCCTCGCCGGTGAGCTTCCAGCGCTTGAGCGGGTCGCGCTCGCGGGCGCGGAAGCGACGCAGCTGCTCATCCTCGGAGACATGGAGCCAGAACTTGACGAGGACCAGTCCTTCGATGGCGAGACCGTGCTCGTACCCAACGATCTGCGGGTAGGCGCGGCGCCACTCCACCTCAGTCGCGAACCCCTCGACGCGCTCCACGAGGACGCGCCCGTACCAGGAGCGGTCGAGCACCGCCATGCCCCCCCAGCCCGGAAGCGCCGGGGCGAAGCGGTGCAGGAAGTGGTGGCGGCGCTCGTCGGCGCTCGGCGCGGCGAACTCGGACACGCGAACGTGACGTGGGTCGAGCGGGGTCACCAGGCGTCTGATGGCACCGCCCTTACCGGCGGCGTCCCAGCCCTCGAAGAGCGCGCACAGGGGCGGGCCGAGCTGGCCCCCGCCGATCAGCCCGCCGAGCTGGAGTCGCAGCGCGAGGAGCCGCCTCTGGGCCGCCTCGATGCGCGCCTGGCTCTCGCTCGAGCCCAGCTTCTGCTTGAGATCCACGTCGGCGAGAGAGGCCACGCCGTGAGTGTAGGTCTTGCCGCGCCGCCCCGGCTCGGTGTTTGGCCGAAGCGAGAGCGGGGCATTTCCTCTATTGCCGCCCACTCCAATTGACGATATTGCCCTCAGGAAGTCAACGACACGGGGAAACGGGGACGACATGGCGACTGAAGCTCTGACCAAGATGCGCGAACTCGACAGCCGCACCATCGACGGCATCAGCGTCCGGCTGCTGTGGAACGAGCCCGACGGCCGCGTGTTCGTCAGCGTCGCCGACAGCAAGACCGGGGACGTGTTCGATCTCGAGATCCGGGATCCGGAGCGCACGCGCGAGGTCTTTCACCATCCGTTCGCGTATGCCGCCTGGTACGGCGTGGACACCCGCATGGGTGCCTCAGCGTCGCCGGCCACCGATCAAGCGGGGTAGCCGCGCTATCCGCGAAGCGGTTCGCCAGCGCCGTCGAGCACGGTCTGCTCGATCCGCCGCGGCTCCTGCGCCTCGACTTCGACGGCGCCGCGCACGACCACCCCGGGCCCGAAGGTCACATCACCGCTAACGACCAGTCGCTCGGCCTCGAGCAGCGACGGAGGCCCATCGGGGAACCGTGCCTCGAAACTGTCCAGGAGCTTGTAGAAGCGCGAGTCGAGCTCCACGAAGGGCAGGTGCTCGCCGCGCTCGGGCCGCGGCTCGACGAGGAGCTCATCGGACAGCGTGTAGACGTCGGAGCGGAGCACGAGCAGGTCGTCGGTCGACTTGACGGGGACGAACCTGGTGCGGGGGACGCAGAGCAGGCCGGCGCCGGCGAAGCTCCCGATCGCCGCCCCCATCGCGCTCTCGAGCTGGATCACTCCGGGAGAATCAGGATCCCGCGGATCGACGGTCTTACGGTTGATGATCAGCGGCAGTTCGAGCACGCCGTCGCTCTCCTCGAGGACCTGGGCCAGCGCCCGGAGATCGATCCACAGGTTGTTCGTGTTGTAGTAGCGCCAGCGGCGATAGTCGCGGAAGGAGTCGAGGTCCTCGGGCGGGGTCTGCGCCGTCTCGCGCAGGACCAGACGCCCGTCGGACCGGCGGCGGGCGATATGCCCGCCCTTGCGGTCGGCCTCGGTCCCGAGGACCACCTCCATGAGGAAGGGCACGCCCTCGGCGGCGAGGTGAGCGGCGATCCGGGGATCGAGCGTCGCCCCGAGATTGTCCGAGTTGGAGATCATCGCGTAGTGGAAGCCGCGGTCGAGCAGGGTCTCGAGCATCCCCGAGCGGGCGAGTGCGCCGTACACGTCGCCGTGGCCGGGCGGGCACAACTCGAGCGCGGGCTGCGGCGGCCAGCTCACCGGAGCGAGCGTCTCGGCGTCGAGCTTGGGGATCATGCTCTGGAGGAAGTCCGGCGGCAGGTCATCGCCGAAGCCGAGCTCGGGATGATCGGCGAGCGCCTTCAGCGTCTCTTCGCTCGTCGCCTCGCTGTCCATGAGCAGGAGCGGCAGTCCGATTCCGTACCGGCGGCGCAGCGCCAAGGTCTGGCCGACGATGACATCGAGGAAGGACCGGCCTTCGCGTGCCTCGAGCAATGACTTCGGGCTCCGCAGCCCCATCGTCGTCGCCAGCCCGCCGTTGAGCTTGATCACCGCGACGTGCTCGAGCGCCTGCGCGCCGTCGGCGTCCGGCAGCTCCGCGAGCGTCGGGACATCGCCGGCCGGCTCGAGCTCCTCGCTCGGGAGCATGCCCGACTCTCCCCCGGTCAGCCGCTCGTAGGCGCTGCGGAAAGCGCGGATCGCCCCTTCGGGCTGACCCGCCGCGCGCATCTTCTCCTCTGCCGCTCCCAGGCCGTCGACGCTCACCCGGCGGCGGCCGCCTCCTGCTGCGCGGCCAGCCGAGCTCGGCGGTACTCCTCGACGACGATGTCGGTCAGCTCTTCGACCGAGGTCTCGGCCGTCGGCTTGTCGAGCCCGATGACGCCGTCCTGGATCAGGTTCACCCGATCGCAGGCTGCGAGCACGTGAACGTAATTGTGGAGGATCATGATGATCGAGACGTTCCCTTGCTCCTTGAGGCGCGCGATCAGGTCGAGAATGGCCGCTCCCTCCTTGGCGCCCATCGCCGCGAGCGGCTCGTCGAGAAGGATGATGTCGGCATCGCCCGAGACGGTGCGGGCGACCGCGATCGCCTGGCGCTGACCGCCGGACAGGCGGGCCACGGGCACGTCGATGCGAGGAATGTTGATCCCGATTTCGTAAAGTGCCTTGCGTGCCTCGCGCTTCATCTCGCGGTTGGAGAGCAAAGGGATCGGTCGGCGCACGCGCTCGCGGTGGAGGAACAGGTTGTGGTAAACGGTGAGCTGGTCGATCAGCGCCAGGTCCTGAAAGACGGTGTCGATCCCGTGTGACCGCGCGTCGTCGACGTTCTTGGGCTGATAGGGCTCGCCCTTGCACCACATCTCCCCGCTGTCCTGCTTCTGAAAACCGGAGAGGATCTTGATCAGCGTCGACTTCCCCGCGCCGTTGTCGCCGAGCAGCCCGAGCACCTCACCCTTGCGCAGGTGCAGGCTGATGTCCCGGAGCGCCACCGTCGGGCCGAAGCGCTTGGCGATGTGCTCGACGCGGAGCACATCGTCGGGCGCCGAGGCGGGCGCGACGATCTTCTCGCCCGCGATCACCTCATCAGCCACGGCCCGACCCCGTGCGCACGCGCTGGACGTAGACATTGACGGTCATCGCAATGAGGATCGCGAGCCCCAGGTACAGGTCGAGGTAGCTCGCGTTGACACCCTTGATGGTCAGGCCGTCGCTGAGGATGCCGAGGAACAGCGCGCCGATCAGGGCGCCAACGACCGTACCCGCGCCACCGGTCATCAGCGTGCCGCCGATGATCACCGCGGCCACGACCTGTAGGAGGATGCCGTTGGATCCGGAGGGATCCGGTGTCGCCGTCGACGTGCGTACCGCCTCGAGGATTCCGACGAAGCCGGCGGTGACGGCGCAGAGCACGAAGTTGCGCACGAGCACGAGTCGGACGTTGACTCCCGCCTCGGCGGCGGCGAGCCGGTTTCCCCCCGCCGAGACCGTGTACAGCCCCCAGCGGGTGAAGGAGAGCACGACCTGGAGGACGATGACGATCCCCAGTGCCCAGAAGAGCTCCGAGTAGGTCCCGGCTCCGAAGACCTGGGCGAACGTGGTGACCCCGGTGATCGTCGTGCCCGGGGTGGTCACCTGGGTGGCGTGGGATACGACGAGGGTCACGCCGTCGAGCACGAAGAGCATGCCCAGCGTGGCCACGAACGAGGCGATTCCGACATAAGCGACGAAGAAGCCGTTGATCGCACCGAGGAGCATCGCGAACAGCATCGTCAGGATCAGGCTGGGGATCAGCGGGATCCCGGCCTGCGTCAACTTGTAGAACAAGAACGGAGAGAACAGATACACCGCGCCGACCGACAAGTCGATCTCGCCGGTGGTCATCACGAACACCTGCCCGGCCGCCATGATCGCGAACGGCGCGAAGTACGGAAGCAGCGACTTGAAGTTGCTCGTCGACACGAAGTGGCTGACGCTGGTCGAGAAGTAGATCAGCGTGATCAGCGTGACCACGATGATGCTGCCCTCGCGCAGCGTGAGGAACCGCTTCAGCAGGCTCAGGCCCGTGCCGCCGCGAGCCCGGCCTGAAGCCGGGCCCTGCGGCGGAGCAGCGTCGGCCTTCGCGCTACGCCCGGAACTGACAGCCATTGGTCAGAGCCTACCCTAGGCCTACGTGCCGGAGGCCCTAATTACGACGCCTTCTGGACGCCGGGACTCGTGCCCGTGCCCTCGTACTCGCTCTTGGTGCTGACGTAGGGCCCGATCGTGCTCTTGTCGAGGAACTTCAGGCCGGTGTCAATGTCGGCGATGCCCGTGAGCTTCTGCGAGGCGTTGTACATGTAGAGCTCGAGGATGGGCAGGAAGCCCTGGAGGTAGGGCTGTTGGTCGATAGTGAACTGGATGTCGCCGGAGGAGAGCAACTGCTCGGTAATCGGCGTCAGGTCGAAGCCGCCGCCCTTCACGCCCTTGGCCGCGAGCCCCTGCTTCTGGATCACCTGGGCCACGCTCTGGGTGCTCCCGCCATCGACGGCGAAGAGCCCCTTCGTCGTTGGGTGCGAGGTGGCGTAGGAGTTGATCACGGTGAGCTCGGCAGGCGTCGCCGCACCAGTGGCAACCACATGTGGCGTGACCTTGCTTCCCTTGAGGGTGGCGAGGGCGCCGTTGATCCGCGGCTGCAGGTTGAGCGAGCCCGGCGTCGCGATGAACATCCCGATATCGCCCGAGGGCACGAGGCTGAGGATGTGCGTGCCCATCTGCTGGCCGGCGACGTAGAGGTCTTGCCCGATGTACGCCAGGCGCGGGTTGCCCGCAGCGTCCGCGTTGTAGGCCACGACGGGGATCCCGGCGGCGAGCGCGGCCGCCACCGGCTTGTTGAACGCGGTCGGGTCGATCAGAGTGGTGGCGATCCCGTTGACGCCAGCGCTCACCGCGCTGTTGATCGAGTCGACCATCTCGGAGACGTTGCTCGTCTGCGAACCCGTCCACTGGTAAGAGCAGCCGAGCATCTTGCACGCGTCGGCGGCGCCGGTCTGCGTCGGGGTGAAGAACACGTTGGTGGTCACGTGGTTGACCAGGGTGAACTTATAGCTCGCGGTGGTGCCGAAGATGCTCGCAGCGCCACTGCTCGCGACCGCAGTGCCAGGCTTGCTGCTCCCGCAGGCCTCGAGCATGAAGGCGGCGAGCCCTGCGGCCCCGCCGGTCAGCGCCGTGCGCCTCGTGAGCTGGCGCCAGCGCGAGTAAGGGGTCTCCTCCTCCTTACGCTCATCCCACTCCAGACGCTCGACGGCGTCCCCCATCACATCATCGGGATTCGTCATTTCCTCTCCTCTCCCTAGTTCCAAATGCGCATCTGCGGCTACGCTCTCAGACGGCATTGCCGGTGTCCACCTGCCTTAATAATGTAAACACCTTGGCCTTATTAGAGCTACGTCTATGGGCGCCACCCGCGTGACGACGGCCGCCTCTAGACTCACTTGCTCCCCATGCTCGCGCTGACGCTTGTCGTGGTGTCGATCGCGATTGCCGATTCGGTCAATCCGTCGACCGTCGTGCCGGCACTGTGGCAGGCCGGTGCTCCGCGCGGCCGCGGGCTGGTGAGCTTCACCCTGGGGGTCTTCGTCGTCTACCTGGCCGGTGGCATGGTCCTCGCCTTCGGTCCCGGCCCCGCGCTGATCGACGCGCTCCACCACATCGGAGGCACGTTCGAGCACGCGCTCGAGGCCGCCGGCGGGATGCTCGCGCTCGTGCTCGCGGTGACCCTGTGGCGCTCGCGGGGCAGCGTCCGCACCGAGGTTCGCCTGCGCCGTTGCGGCACGCGCACCTCGGCCTTCGCCTTCGGGGCGGGGATCATGGTCGTCGAGCTCCCGACCGCCTTCATGTACTTCGGGGCGATCTCGGCCATCGTCAGCGCGCACCCGGTCGCGGTGGTGAGCCTCTCGCTCCTCATCGCTTACAACGCGCTGTTCGTCGCACCGCTCGTGGGCATCCTCGCGATCCGTCTGCTCGCCGGCGAGCGCGGCGACCGCTGGCTCGCGTGGGGCGAGCGCTGGCTGCGGGGCGCCGGCCAGCATGCGCTGACCGCCGTGGCCGCCGCCGGCGGCACGGCGCTGGTGGCCATCGGCGTGAGCGGCCTCGTCCTCGCCTGACGGCGGCTAGGGTCAACGATCGTGCTCGGGTGAGGCGCCCGCGAGCTCAGGACCCCTGAGATACTGGCTCGGTGCCCTACAACCCAGAGCTCGGGCCGACGCGCTACCTCGCCGCGCCCGAGCGCTACGAGCAGATGCTCTACCGCCGGTGCGGGCGCAATGGCGTCCAGCTCCCGGCGATCTCGCTTGGCCTGTGGCAGAACTTCGGCGACGACCGGCCCCTCGCCACGAGCCGGGCGATCATCCGCCGCGCCTTCGATCTCGGCATCACCCACTTCGA
>DATCEM010000395.1:0-2963 GCA_036510175.1 Solirubrobacteraceae bacterium
ACTCCCGGTTGCCTCCAAGGGCGCCGTCACACGGCCGAGAGCACGTTGCCGGCGACCGCCGCGGCGGCCTGCACGCGCTCCACATAGTCGGCGAACTCGTCGGCTACGAGCTGCTGGGGACCGTCGCAGATCGCCAGCTCCGGCTGCGGATGGACCTCGACGATGATCCCGTCCGCGCCCGCGGCAGCGGCGGCGAGCGACAGGGGCAGGACGAGGTCGCGCCGCCCGGCGGCGTGGCTCGGGTCAACGATCACGGGCAGATGGCTGAGCTCCTTGAGGATCGGGATCGCCATGAGGTCGAGTGTGGCCCGGCGGTAGGCGTTCTCGAAAGTCCGGATCCCGCGCTCGCACAGCATCACCGACGGGTTGCCCTCCTTGAGGATGTACTCGGCCGCCATGAGGAGCTCGTCGATCGTCGCCGACAGTCCCCGCTTGAGGAGAACCGGGCAGCCGGATCGTCCGACCTCCGAGAGCAGCGAGTAGTTCTGCATGTTCCGCGCGCCGATCTGAATCACGTCGGCGACCTCGAGCACGGGCTCCAGGTCACGTATGTCCATCAGCTCGGTGACGATGGGCATGCCCGTCTCCAGCTTGGCCTCGGCGAGCAGTCGCAGCCCCTCCTGGCCCAGTCCCTGGAACGCGTAGGGCGAGGTGCGCGGCTTGTACGCCCCCCCGCGAAGCAGCGTCGCGCCGGCGTCGCGGACGACGCGCGCGGTGTCGAGCATCTGCTCGCGCGACTCGACGGTGCACGGTCCGGCGATGAGGGCGAAGTTCTGGCCCCCGACCTTGCGGCCGCAGATATCGAGCACGCTGCGCTCGCCGTGCTTGAACTGCATCGAGGCGAGCTTGTAGGGCTTGGAGATCGGCACCACGCGGTCCACGCCGGGGAACCCGTCGAGCTCGAGGCGCTGGACGTGCTCGCTATCGCCGATCGCCCCGATGACCATGACCTCCTCGCCACGGCTGGGGTGTGCTCGCGCGCCGACGCTCTCAACACGCTCGATGACGGCCTCGACCTCTTTCTCGGTCGCCGTCGGTTTCATGACAATCATCATCTCTCGGTCCTTTCTACGCTCGGAACTCTAGGGGAGGGGCGCGGCGCCGGCCTGCGTGCCGGGGGGCGCGGGCGCTTTGGGCCCGCGGAAGTCAGCTTCGGCGCTCGACTTCCGGGTCATCCCGCCTGAGACGAGACCGGAGGCACCAGCGGCCCCGCGGGCCGGTGGTGGGCCGAGCGCCTAGCTAAATCGCCAGGCGTAGAAAGGCGCGTAGAGACGACCGGCGTCGGCGGCCTGGATGCTGCAGGCGGTGCGATGACTGTGGTCGCTCATGGGCGCGACTGGTTTGTAGCAGAGGATCGCCCTCGCGTCGAGAGCATCGACGGCGTCGTGCCCGCGCGCGGCACCAGGGAGCCGGTGGCTAAAGGAGCTCGGCCAGCGCCGCGACGAACCGCGCGTTCTCCTGTTCGGTCCCGACGGTGACGCGCAGCGCGCCCGCCCGGCCGAGTGAGACCCCGGCGCGGACGAGCACGCCACGCTCGGCGAGGCCGCGAGCGACCGCCGCCTCCTCTGCCTCGAAGTGTGCTTGCGCGCCGTCTTCGCCCGCCGGGAGCCGCACCCAGAGGAAGTTCGCGTCCGAGTCGGCGTGCCACAGGCCGAGGCCGCGGATCCCCTCCTCGAGTGCGAGGCGGTTGGCGATCGTCCGCGTCACCCGATCCTCGACGGCGTCCTGGTGCCGCAAGGCCTCCACCGCGGCGGCCTGGGCCACGGCGCTGACGTGGAAGGGCTGGCGCACCTGATCGACCGCCTCGCGGAAGCTCTCGTCGCCACACAGCGCGTATCCGACCCGCAGCCCGGCCAGTCCGTACACCTTGGAGAACGTCCGCAGGAGAACGAGGTTCGGCCAGCGCCCGAGCAGACCGAGCGAGGCGTACGAGTCCCCGAGCGAGAGCGCGAATTCGCAGTACGCCTCGTCGAGGATCACGCATACGTGGCGCGGGATGCGTTCCAGGAACGCTTCGATCTCCTCGAGCGGGAGTACCGTGCTCGTCGGGTTGTTCGGGTTGCAGACGAGGACCAGGCGCGTCGCGACGGTCACCTCGGCGGCGATCGCGTCGAGGTCGTGGCGCTCGAAGGCGTCGAGTGGCACCTCGATCGCCCGCGCTCCGGACGCCGCGGCGAGATGCGGATAGACCGAGAAGGATGGCCACGCGTACACGATCTCGGCGCCGGGCTCGAGCAGAGCCTCGCCCGCGGCGAGGAGGATGTCGCAGGACCCGTTGCCCAGGGCGATCCGCTCGGGGGGAACTCCGTAGCGGTCCGACAGTGCTCGGCGCAGCGCCGAATAGGACGGATCGGGGTAGCGGTTGACCCCGGGCACCGCCCGCTGTGCCGCCTCGATGACCGCGGGGAGCGGCCCGAACGGCGACTCGTTGCTTGCGAGCATGGCGACGTCGTCGCCGAGGTCGTAACCGGCAGCGACGGGATAGACGGGAATGCGGCGGATCCGCGCGGCGAACTCGATGGCCATCACGGCTTATTGTGCCGACTCGAGATCCAGGCGCAGCGCGCGCGCCGCGCCGAGGTAGACATGGCGCGGCTCATGATCCTCGGGGGCGTGGTAATGCACGAGCACCCGAATGACCTGCGGCATCGACCCGGGCACGGGCACTTCGCGGGCGCACAGAAGCGGCACCTGGTCGAGGCCCAGCCGCCGGGCCGCGACCGCGGGGAACTCGGCGTCGAGGTCGTCAGTGAGGGTGAAGATGCAGCTCACCATGGCCTCGGCGGCGAGCGTGTTTCGCTCCATGAGCTCGCGCATGAGCTCATCGGTGGCGGAGAGGATCGCGTCCGCCTCGTTCGCCGCCACACTGTTCGCGCCGCGCAGGGCGTAGAGCCGCATGGCCGGGCAGTGTGCCAGAGCCGGTACTTCGACCCTAACCGCCCCCGGCGGATTTGCCCCCGGCA
>DATCEM010000396.1:0-3752 GCA_036510175.1 Solirubrobacteraceae bacterium
GAGCCCGAGTGCGGTTCCGACGTCCAGGCGATCAAGGCGACGGCCAAGAAGACGGGCGACGGCGATTACGAGATCAACGGACAGAAGATGTGGGTCACCAACGGTCTCCTCTCCGGCCTCGTGTTCGTCCTCGTCAAGACCGATCCGAGCGCCGACCCGAGGTATAAGGGGATGACCTGCTTCATCGCCGAGAAGGAGCCGGGAGTGAGCGAGAACACCGGCAAGTACGCGGGCTTCAATGTCCCCCCGAAGATCAAGAAGCTCGGCTATAAGGGCGTCGAGTCGACCGAGCTCGTGTTCGACGGCTACCACTGCCCGGCCGAGAACATCCTCGGGGGCGAGGAGGCGGGCCTGGGTCAGGGCTTCGTGCAGATGATGGACGCGCTCGAGGTCGGACGGGTCAACGTCGCCGCGCGGGGGGTCGGGATCGCGCAGCGCGCGCTCGAGCTCGCGCTGCGCTACTCGCAGGAGCGCAAGGCGTTCGGCAAGCAGATCGCCCAGCACCAGGCGATCCAGTTCAAGCTCGCCGACATGGCGACCCAGATCGATGCGGCGCGGCTGCTCACGATGCGCGCCGCCCGACTCAAGGACGCCGGCGAGCGCTCCGAGCTCGAGGCCGGAATGGCGAAGCTCTTCGCCTCCGAGACGGGCCGCTTCTGCGTCGAGGAGTGCTTCCGCATCCACGGTGGGTACGGCTACTCGAAGGAGTACGAGATCGAGCGCCTGTACCGCGACGCGCCCCTGCTCCTGATCGGCGAGGGGACCTCGGAGATCCAGCGGATGGTCATCGGGCGCAAGCTTCTCCAGCGCCATAAGATCTAGCGACCGACCGCCGGAGCTAGACTTCCCCGCCTGGCCTCCCCCTCGGACACCAAGTCGCTGATCGAGACCGCGGTCACGCGTTTCCTCGCTGAGGTGCCATCGCTACAGCCGCTCAAGCTCGTCGCCGGTCTCGAGCTCAGGGGCGCGCGCCACGACGTGCAGCTCTACCGGGTGGAGCTTCCCGGGCCCAAGGTGACCAAGGACATCGCCTCCGACGCGAAGGTGCGGATCTCGATCCCGCGCCCGGAGTTCAACGAGCTCGCGACCAAGGGCCACATCAGCGACTGGCGTGAGGCGTTCGAGCGCGGTGGGGCGCAGGCGACGGGAATCGAGCAGGTGCTCAGGCTCATCGTCAACGTCGTCGAGAAGCAGGAGGAGCGCTCCCGGACGCGCCGGGCGACGCACTGACCGGCCTCCGTGGAATTTCGCGCCAGCCAATTCCACGGCGCAGGACGCGGAGGGCCCAAGAAACAGATCGGCTACGTTGCCGGTATCGGCACCGTCGCGGACATAACCGTTCGTCGTTCGCCGGCCCGCGGTCGACTCGGGGCCCCTGCGTCTCGTTAGGCCGTGACCGAAGACGGCGGACAGAACCAGAGCTTCTCGAGGCGAGCGGCGCGGGCAACCGTTAAGGCGCTCGCCACGGGCCTGCGCTGGAGTGGCCGGCGCGTCCAGGCCCATGCGGTCACCGCGGTCGGCGGTCCCGCTCGGGCGCGGGTGATCTTCCTCTTCGGCGGCGTGCTCGCGCTGGCCAGCGCCGACACCTCAACGATCGGAGCGGTCGCCCCTCAGCTCGAGAGCCAGCTTCACATCGGGAACACCGAGGTCGGGCTTCTGAGCTCGGTCACCCTCCTCATCGGGGCGGCCGCAGTGATCCCCGTGGGGATGATGGTGGACAGGATCAACCGCGTCCACATGCTCTCGATCAGCATCGTCCTGTGGAGCGTGGCGATGCTGGCGAGCGGTGCCTCGGGGTCCTATCAGACGCTGCTCCTCACCCGGCTGGCGCTGGGTGCGGTGTCCGCCACCGCCGGGCCGGCGATCGCCTCGCTCACCGGCGACTACTTCTACGCCCGCGAGCGCGGTCGCGTCTACGGCTACATCCTCGGTGGCGAGGTCGCGGGGACCGCCGTGGGTTTCATCGTCAGCGGCCTGGTCGCCAGCGTGCTGTCCTGGCGCTTCGCCTTCTGGGTGATCGCCATTCCCGGCTTTTTCCTCGCCCGCGAGCTGTGGCGCACCCTTCCCGAGCCGCGACGCGGAGGGATGAGCCGGCTCGATCACGGCGCCGTCGACCTGTTCGCCGCCGCGCGCGGGCGCGAGCGTTCCGCGCCGCAGAAGGACACGGATGCACCGATCCGCGACGACGACCTCGCCCAGGAGGCAGCGCGTAACCGAGGCATCGAGCCCGACCCGCGGCTCGTATTGACCGAGGATCCGGCGCAGATGCCGTTCAAGCGCGCCGTGCGCTACATCATGAGCATCCCGTCGAACGTGACGATGATCATCGCCTCCGCGCTCGGATACTTCTTCTTCGCCGGTCTGCAGACCTTCGCCGTAGTGTTCGTCCGCGGCCATTACCACGCCAGCCAAGGGACGGCGACCCTGGTCCTGGCGCTGCTCGTGGCCGGCGCACTCGCGGGGGTGCTGGTCAGCGGCCGGCTGACCGACGCCCTGCTCCGGCGCGGCGTGCTCAACGCCCGCGTATGGGTCCCCGCCGTCTCCTACATCGCCGCCGCCCTGCTCCTCATCCCCGGGCTGCTCGCATCCAAGCTGACCCCGGCGATCTGGTTCGACGTCGCCGGCGCCGCCTTCCTCTCTGCCGCCAACCCGCCCCTCGACGCGGCCCGGCTCGACATCATGCCCGCGGGCCTGTGGGGGCGCGCGGAGAGCGTCCGGACGCTGCTGCGCACGCTGGCCCAGGCCCTCGCTCCGCTCCTCTTCGGCGCCGTGGCCGACCTCGTTGCCGGCATCACCCCGCATCAGACGCCGATCGGCACCAAGGTGCACGGGAGCGTCTCCGTGGGTACGGCGAACGGGCTCGAGTACAGCTTTCTCCTCATGCTCGTCGTGCTCGGCGCCGCCGGCGTGATCCTCCTTCGCGCCCGCCTCACCTATCCCCGCGACGTGGCGACCGCGGCCGCGTCGTCGATGCCCACCGTGGTGGCGGACGCCGAGGCGACGGGGGCGGAGGCGGAGGCGGACGGGAGGCGGCCCGGCTAGGCGCCGAGCACCGCGCCGCCGTCATAGAGCTTGATCACGCGCACGTTCCCCGTAGGAGCAACGTTCATGCACAGCTGGCAGAGGACGCACTCGTCGAGGTTCTCGCGCACGATCTCGACGCCGTTCTCGCCGGCACGGAAGATGTCGACGGGGCAAACCTCGGCGAGCTTGGCCGCAATCTCGGGGTCGCGCGCGACGGACTCATCGACCTCGACGTCGATGAACAGGGCTTCGCTCACGAGGACGCTCCGGCCCGCGCCGCGATCTTCTCCGAGACGATCGTGGGAATCTGGGAGATCTCCTCGGCGACGACGATCCCGGCCTCGGCGAGGCGGGCGATCTTCTCCGTCGCCGTGTCCTCCTTGCCTTCGACGATCGTGCCCGCGTGCCCGAAGCTCATCCCCGGCATCTCGTCCATGAACCGCCCGGCCATGAAGGCGACGATGGGCAGGCGAGAGTCGTGCTCGGTGACCCAGCGCGCGAGCTCCGCCTCCATCCGCCCGCCGGGCTCGGTATAGATGACGATCGCCTGGGTCTCGGGGTCGGCCTCGAACAGAGGCATGAGCTCGGCGTAACTCGAGCCGATGATCGCGTCGCCGCCGATCGAGACCGCGGTCGACTGACCCAGACCGGCGGCCGACAGCGTCGAGGACATCTCCGTGGTCATGCCGCCGCTACGCGAGATCACGCCGACGGGACCGGGGGAGTAG
>DATCEM010000397.1:0-7068 GCA_036510175.1 Solirubrobacteraceae bacterium
GCGCGAGGAGGTCTATCGCGATCCCCTGGCTATCGAGCGACGAATTCACCCCGATGATCGCGAGACCGTCCTGGCGAAGCGTGACGCGATGACCGGTCCGGACGACTACGAGTTCCGAATCGTCCGTCCCGACGGTGAGACGCGCTGGGTTCGTACCCGGGCCGAGCCGGTGCTCATCGAGCATGGCCAGGTAGCGCGGGTCGCGGCCGTGATCGACGACATCACCGAGGAGCGGGCGCTCCACGAGGCCCTCCGGGCGGGTGAGCAGCGCTTCCGCCTGCTCGTCGACAGCGTCACCGACTACGCGATCATCATGCTCGATCCCGACGGCCGGGTCACGGGCTGGAATCGAGGCGCCGAGCGGATCAACGGCTACCGCGCCGAAGAGATCATCGGGCGCCACTTCTCGGTCTTCTATCCGCCGGAGCTGGTCGAGTCCGGGCACCCGCAACGAGAGCTCGAGGCCGCGTTGGCCTCGGGCGGCTACCAAGAAGAGGGCGAGCGCGTGCGTAAGGACGGCAGTCGCTTCTGGGCCGACCTCACCCTGACGCCCGTCCTCGACGATGCGGGAGAGCTTCGCGGCTTCGCCAAGGTGACGCGCGACATCACCGAGCGCCGCCAGGCGGAGCAGGCCATGCGCGGAAGCGAGGAGCGGTTCCGCCTTCTGGCCGAGAACTCGACCGACGTGATCACTCGTGCCGCGCCCGACGCGACCCTCCTCTACGTCTCGCCGGCCAGCCGCGTCCTCTACGGCTACGACCCGGACGAGCTCATTGGTCGCTCGGGCCGCGCGGACCTCCACCCCGGGGACCACGCCGCCATGCTCAGGGACATCGAGGCGCACGCGCCTGACCGTGACGATCTAACGCTCGAGTATCGCTTCCGGCGCAAGGACGGTAGCTACGTGTGGGTGGAAACGAAGACCCGCACGCTGCGCAATCCCGACACCGGGGAGGTGCGCGAATACCAGAGCTCCACCCGCGACATCAGCGAGCGCAAGCTCGCCCAAACCGTCGCACGGAGCGCACAGGACCAGGCCGAGCAGGCCAATGCAGCCAAGAGCGAGTTCCTCTCACGCATGAGCCATGAGCTGCGCACGCCGCTGCACGCGATCCTCGGCTTCGGGGAGCTCATCGCGCGCGAGGATCTGCCTGAGAGCCTGCGCGAGCACCTCGCGCAGCTCATCAGGTCAGCGCGCCATCTGCTTGAGCTCATCGACGAGGTTCTCGACCTGTCGCGGATCGAACGGGGCGAGCTCAGGCTCTCGCTCGAGGCCGTCCATGTCGGCGAGCTGATCGGCGAGACGCGGGCCATGGTCCTGCCGCTCGCCGCGGCAGCAGCGGTCACCGTCTCGGCCCCACCCGAAGCCAAGCTCGAGATCTACGTCCTCGCCGATCGCCAGCGGCTGAAGCAGGTTCTCCTGAATCTCTGCTCCAACGCGGTCAAGTACAACCGCGAAGGTGGCGCGCTGACGCTGCGCTGTAGGCGGGCCGGCTCGCGCAGAGTGCGAATCGAGGTGGCGGACACCGGGATCGGGATCGCCGCCGAGAACATTGCGCGCGTCTTCGAGCCCTTCGACCGGCTCGGCGCCGAGTGGACCGAGGTGCAGGGGACGGGCCTCGGACTCTCGCTGAGCAAGCGGCTGATGGAGGCGATGGGTGGGAGCATCACTGTCCAGAGCACGATCGGCGAGGGTACGACGGTTCGCCTTGAGCTCCCCCTCGCGGCCGCGCCAACCACTCCGCGGCGTCCGGCCGAGCTGGGGCACCTGGGCTTTGACAGGCGCGAGCTGGGGCCGGCACGAACCGTGCTCTACGTCGAGGACAACCCGTCGAACATCAGGCTGGTGGAGGCCATCCTCGCAGCGCGTCCGGAGGTGAAGCTGATCGTCGCGACCCAGGGCAGCCTGGCGCTCGAGTTAGCGCGAGAGCACCGACCCGCGCTGGTCCTGCTCGATCTCAATCTCCCCGACATGTCGGGCGAGGAGATCCTGCGCCGGATTCGTGCCGATCCACGCACAGCTGAGATACCGGTGGTCATCACGAGCGCCGATGCCAGCCCCGGCAAGACCGAGCAGCTGAAGCGCGCCGGGGCCAGCGACTACCTGATCAAGCCCTTCGGGATCGAGCGCTTTCTCGCGATGATCGACGGATCGCCGGCGGTCGAGGAGGAGGAGCCCGCCGCTGTAGGCGAATCCATGTCCGCCCCGGTGGTACTCGACCCCGGCGCCATCGCGGCCCTGCATGAGCTCGCAAGCAAGCCCAACGTCGGAGTGTCGGCGATCAGCCAGCTCATCGACACCTATCTCGCCGATGCCCTCGAGCGCTGCACCAGGATCGAGCTGGCGATCCGCGTCGGAGACCTCGCCGATGTCAAGCGCCAGGCGCACGCTCTGGGTGGGGCGAGCGGCTGGGCGGGCGCCACGGAGGTCCTGCGCCGCTGCCGCGAGATGGAGGCCGGGGCGGAGGAGGGCGACGTTGATGGCGTGCGGTCCGCGGCGGCCGGCCTCGGTCAGGCTCTGGATCGGGCGAGCACGGCGCTCGAGGCGGAATTCGGCCGAGATCGCACACCACCGCCTCTCCACCCTGAACGATGACATCGTCGGCCTGATCGGGACGCCGGCGAGAGCGGAGCCGCTGCATCGGTTCGAGTAGACAGCGGGGACCGGCGCCGGTAGAACTCGCCGGGGATGAACCTGCAATCGCGCGTCGTGCTCGTGCGGGGTAGCGGCGACGTGGGATCGGCCGTGGCCCACCGCCTCTTTCGCTCCGGTTACCCGGTCCTCATCCACGACGTGCCGATGCCCGCGGCCCCCCGCCGGGGGATGGCCTTCACCGACGCGGTGTTCGAGGGCGAGTGCACGCTCGACGGCGTCACCGCGCGCCGGGTGGACGACCTCGCGCTCCTGGCGCGTGCGCTCGCGGATCGCCGGTCGTTGCCCGTGAGCATCCTCGATTTCACCGAGGTGCTCGCGGCCGCGACGCCCGATGTTCTCGTCGACGCGCGGATGCGCAAGCGCGCCCACCCCGAGCGCCAGCTCGAGCTCGCTCCGCTGACCATCGGCCTCGGGCCGAACTTCGTTGCCGGTGATACCACGCATCTGGCGATCGAGACGCAGTGGGGAGACGAGCTCGGGAAGGTCCTGCGCGCCGGTGCCACCAATCCCCTGGGCGGGGAGCCCCGGAGCTTTAGCGGCCACGCGCGCGACCGCTTCGTCTACGCGCCGGTCTCCGGCGTGCTGAGGACCGATGCCGCCATCGGCCAGCGGGTTACGGGCGGCGAGCTCGTCGCCGCGATCGACGGCGAGGAGCTGACGGCGCCGCTGGACGGGATTCTTCGTGGCCTGACCCATGACGGCGTGCCCGTCGAGCTGGGGGCGAAGGTGGTCGAGGTCGACCCGCGCGGGGAGATCGGGGCGGTGATCGGACTCGGGCCGCGCCCGAGCCGCATCGCCGAAGGGGTGGAGGCGGCAATCGCGCTGGAGACCGGGTCGCCATGAGCGACGCCGAGGTCGAGCCCGCGCGCGAGAAGTGGAACCGGCGCTACTCCGAACAGGGGATAACGGCCTTCCCCGATCGGCCCTCGGAGTGGCTGGAGGAGAATCGCGAGCTGCTCCTCGGTCCCGGCGGCGGGCGCGCGCTCGACGTCGCGTGCGGCGACGGACGTAATTCCGTGTTCCTCGCCGAGCTCGGGTTCGCCGTCGACGCCGTCGATGTCTCCGACGTCGCGGTCGGGGCGCTGCGCGCGGCCGCGATCGAGCGGGGACTTGCAGTCGACGCGCGCCGGATGGACCTCGAGCTCGAGACGCTGCCCGTCGCTCGTTACGAGGTCATCGTGCAGATGAACTACCTCCAGCGCGACCTGTTCGCGGCGCTCGCGCGGGCGCTGACACCGGGCGGCCTGCTCATCGTCGAGACCGTGGCGCGAGCTCACGTGGAAGAGCTCGGGAAGAGCTTCGATCCGCGGTTTGTGCTCGGCGACAATGAGCTACTGCGGTCCTTTCCCGATCTTCACGTGCGTCATTACCGGGAGGGGGTGGCCGAGCGCTCGGGAAGGCCGCGGGGCGTCGCCAGCCTCGTCGCCGAGCACCGCGCCGCCTGAGATCGGCTCACGCCTGCGCGAGGATGAGCAGGTAGCCGGCGTCGACGGTCATGGACCCGTCGGTCGCGGTGTTGGCCTCGGTGTAGAGGTCGCGGAGCTGGGCTTGCGCCTGCGGCCAGCGGCCGTCGGCCTCGAGCGCTGCCCGCGCCGCGATCAGCGGCCCGAGGTTCTCCCGGAGGTTCGCCAGGTAATGCTCGACCGACTCGTCGCGGAAGGTGATGGTGGCCGGCTCGAAGCTGAGCTGCGCGGCGCCGGCGAGCATCTCCCTGGCGTGCGCCTCGACGCCCCACTGGACGGGGGACTCGGCGCCGGCGGGCGGGGGGATGAACGTGCCCTGGGCCGCGATCATGCGTCCCATCACCCCTTCGGGGACCCACGTGGTGAGCGCTACGGTCCCGCCCGGCCGCGTGACGCGGAGGAGCTCGCTGGCCGTGCGCTCGTGGCGCGGAGCGAACATGGCACCGAAGACGGAGAGGACGCGGTCGAACTCGCCGTCGGCGAACGGGAGCTCCTCGGCGTCGCCCTCGACCCAAGTGATCTCGAGGCCCTCCTCGCCGGCCCGCGCGCGCGCCGCCTCGAGCAGCGCCGGGCTGAGATCGAGGCCCGTAACCTGGGCGCCGGCGCGTGCGGCCCGCAGCGCCGCGTTGCCGCTCCCGGTGGCCACATCGAGGACCCGCTCGCCCGCGCTTACTCCCGAGCGCTCGATGGTCAAGCCCGCCGCGTCGTCGATGAGGCTCGCGAAGCTCGGGTAGTCGCCCAGCCCCCACACCCACCGCTGCGCCTGCTTGAACTGATCGAGGTCCACGGTACGTGTAAGCCTAACGGGCGGCGCGCATGCGATTGTTGCGGGGGCTGCTCATGTCCGCCTCCTGTGGTCGTTCGAGAGAGGTGGATTGTCCTGCTCAGTTGGCAGCTCGATTCGTACCGGGCCGATCGGACCGAGGTCCGGTCCGATCGTCGTGAGCGTCCAGGCTTGGCCATCGTCGGTTCTCGCGGCCAGGCAGAACCGCCCTAAGACGATCACCAGGCCCCGCGACCACACCTCGCCCAGCCAGGCGAACGGGAGCTCGGCTCGGACGATCCCCGAGCTCTCGGCCAGGCTCGGCGTTCCTCGAGCCTCGATCAGGTCGAGCACGAGCTCGACGTCGGCTCGGCCGAGCCAGCTGCGCACCGCGGCGGTGAGCCGGCCCTGCATGCTCGCGTGGAGAGCGGGGAGGGCGTCGCCCAGCTCGGCGTCTGGTTGCTCGAACCGCGCCGTCCAGGCGGCGGCGACGCTCGCCACCAATCGATCCTGCAGTCCGCCGCCGAGGCCGAGGAGGGCGACGAGCTCGCTTTCGGACTGCGTCCCCAGTGCCGTCGGACCGGCCTGCGGAGGGGCAAGCGGGGAGGGATGGGCGGTCGAGCCGGCCGGGACCGCTCGCGCGTGACGGCGGCCCGGGCGCCGGAAGAACCCTCGCGAGGGCGCCGGGGACGCTATTGCCCTCGGGGGCGTGACGGCGCCCGCACGCGCGCCGAGCTGCGCCGTCCAGTCGGCCTGGGCGGTGATCGGGTCGGCGGGCCCGCGGCTGGCGAGGACGAGCACGCGCGGATCGCCGGCGTGGCGTCCCCACGCTTCGAGCACCTCCATGCAGGGGCAGCGCTCACCCCCGAGCGCGGCGAGGGCGCGCTCGGCCTCGGGGTCCTCGTGGTCGATCGCCCGCAGCGCGCCCGCCTCCCAGCGCAGACGGTGGGCGTGCCCGCCGCAGGTGATCGTCGTCTGCGCCGGCGGCAGGCCGAGCCACCAGGAGCTCATCGCACCCACGGTAGGGCGAAGGAGATCACCGCGCGCGTGGTGTGCCCGGTGGGCATGAGCTCGAGCCGGGTCGAGAGCGGGTCGAGCGCGGGGTGGAAGTCGATCAGCCCATGGCCGTAGTCCTGGTTGAAGCTCCAGTTGCCACGGTGCCCGAGGTAATGGTTGCCGCGGTCGTCCCTCGCCCACCAGGCGAGCTGTGGCGGCCCGGGGCCCCAGTCGAAGGGCATGCGCCGGCCGACCGCCGGGGCGACGTCGACGTCCACCTTGAACCGGTTCTCCGAGGATTCCAGGTCCATTACGGCGACCGAGAAGTCATCGAAGGTGGGCGTGACCGCCCCGAGGACGATCGATCCCGTGGGTCCGTCGCCGCTGCCGTGGCGGGCGAGCAGAGACCGCCACGGATCCGGGAGCCCGCTCAGCCCAGGCGGCGGGGCGAGCGCAGGGCCGGGACCGCGCTGCCCCAGAGCAGCGAGCACCGCCCGCACATCGACGAGCACGGGATCGTCGGCGAAGAGCACGCCGGCGGCCACCAGCGCGTCGATCGCCGGCTCGATGCCCGACTCGTCGGGCTCAGCGATCCGCTGCCACAGGTACCGGTGCGCCGGCTTCTCCTCGGGCAGGCGCTCGAGCGTGGTGGTGAATCCCGACGCCGTCCCGCTGAGCTCGAGCCGGGTTCCGTCGAGCTCGATCCACGCCGTGTCCGTCGCGAGCGGTCGCATGGTGGTCAGTCTGCCGTGCATGCCCCGGTTCGATCCGCCGCCGGCGAACGGCGCGGTCTCGGTCGTTCCCCGGTCGTCGGTGAGCGCCGGGCGGGGCGGTGTTGCACCATTCCACGCGTGCCACGAGTCTGCATGCCAGGTGACGGCGACCGCGGTCGTCTCATCGGACAGGCTGACGTAACGAACGTGCACCGTTGCCTGCGGTTGTTCGATCGTGCGCGCGCACGGCACCACCCGCCGCGGCCGCAGTGGCCTGCATGGGCTCGGGCCCGACGGGCGCAATGCTCCGGAGCTGGCGCGGTGACGAAAGTGGGGGATGTCGCGGAGCATCCCGGCGAAGCTGTAATCGTCGATCACCCGTTCGACGCACCCCGGCGCGATCACCCCGACGGCGACGAGCGCCGAGGCCGCCTCGGCGATCGCCGGACGCTCCTGCCCGCGGCTCTGATCGCCACG
>DATCEM010000398.1:0-2046 GCA_036510175.1 Solirubrobacteraceae bacterium
GGCTCGCGGGTGCGCCTACTCGACGATCGCAGCTCGAACGGCACGTACGTGAACGGACGCCGGATCATCGAGTCCGAGCTGCGGGACGGCGATGTGGTCCTCATCGGACCGGTCACGCTGCGCTACGTCGAGGTCTCGCTCAGCGCGAACTCGGCGAAAGCCCGCCGGTAGCCGGGTTACCGCTTCCGCCAGGGACACCCCCTCGCGCCGGGCAAGGGGCCCGGCGGTGGACTTGTTCATTCATCGGGGCGGCCGGATTCGAACCGGCGACCTTCCGGCCCCAAACCGGATGCTCTACCAGGCTGAGCCACGCCCCGGGTGGATCGCCGAGTCTAGTGCACCGTTCTCGAAATCCCTTTGCGCTCTGGCGGCGTCTGGACGCGCCGGGCGACGCGCGCCGACTGCGGTCGAGTAGCCTCCGGCGCCGGCCATGGCAGCGATCGAGCCCCTGCGCGCACTCCGCTACGACCCCGAGGTCACGGGCGGTCTGCAGGATGTCATCGCGCCGCCCTACGACGTGATCGACGCCGCGGGGCGGGCCGAGCTCGTGGCGCGCTCGCCCTATAACGTCGTGCGCATCGACCTGCCCGAGGGCGAGGACCCGTACGCGACCGCTGGAGCCGAGCTGCTGGGCTGGCGCGGCGAGGGCGTGGTCGTGCGTGACGACTACCCTGCGCTGTGGGCGCTCGCCCAGCTCTACACGGGGCCTGACGGGCGCAAGCGAACCCGCCACGGCCTGCTCGCGCGCGTCCGGATCGAGGAGTACGGAGCGGGACGGATCCGCCCGCACGAGCGCACGCACCCGGGACCCAAGGAGGACCGGCTGCGTCTGACGCGAGCCACGAGAGCGAACCTGTCGCCGATCTTCGCCCTGTTCTCCGATCCCGAGGCGGCCGTCTGGGAAGCCCTCGCCACGGCGCCGGGCGTCCAGCCGTGGGGCGAGGCCACCGACGCCGACGGGACGGTCAACCGCCTGTGGCGGATCGACGATGCCGGGGCGATCGAGCAGGTGCAAGCCGCGACACGCGACGCTGAGCTCCTGATCGCCGACGGCCATCACCGCTACGAGACCGCCCGCGTGTATGCCGAGGAGGTCGGCGGCGACGGGCCGCACCGCTATGTCCTCATGTGCCTGGTCGCGCTCGAGGATCCGGGGCTGACCGTGTTCCCCACCCACCGCCTGGTCCGCGGCCTCACGGCCGAGCAGCAGCAGGCGCTGGCAAGCGCGATAGAGCGCGACTTCGACGCCGAGCCGCTCGAGGACGTGAGCGCACTGGAGCCGACCGGCGACGCCGACGCGGTCCGTATCGGCTACATCGACTCGCACTCCCTGCGCCCGTACATGCTCACCCTGAAGGACCAGGCGATCGCCGACGCGGCGCTTCCCGATCACGCCGAGCCCTACCGACATCTCGACACCGCGGTGCTCGAGGCGCTGATCCTCAAGGGGGCGCTGGGGATGACCGACGAGGACATCGACCACCTCTCCGGTCTCGGCTACGCCCGTGACTTCGCGCAGGCCCTGAGCCGGGTCCAGATCGGCGAGTACGACGCTGCCTTCTTCATGGGGGCGACGCCGGTGCGGCGAATCCAGGAGGTGGCCGCCACCGGCGAGAGCATGCCCCCGAAATCCACCTATTTCTTCCCCAAGGTGCCGACAGGACTTCTTTTCAACGACCTCGCGAGGTAGGGTCACGAGCACCGCTGCGGAAACGTGGGCGGCGGCGCTACGATCAGGATGCCCAGGGACCGCAAACGCGCAAGGACACTCCATGAAGGCCACGGCCCGCCGCACCGGTAAATTCACCCACGACGTCGACGTACGAAACCATCGGGTGGTGGTCGACGAACGCAGGAACGACGGTGGCGACGACGAGGGTCCGAGCCCGCAGGAGATGCTGGCGGCGAGCCTGGCGTCGTGTACGGCGGTGACGATGGAGATGTACGCCAAGCACAAGGGCTGGCATGTCGGGCCGATCGAGGTCGAGTGCGAGTACACGCCGGCCGAGCGTGGCTGCCCGACGAAGTTCAACCTCGTGCTCCGGC
>DATCEM010000399.1:0-3582 GCA_036510175.1 Solirubrobacteraceae bacterium
TGGAATGGTCTCGTGCGCCTCGCGTCGCTGGTGTGCGTGGTGGCGATCGGCTGGCTGGCGAGCACCGCGGGGACTGCCTCGGCCGATCTCGGAGCGTGGAAGTTCCAGACCGCGCCCGGTCTCCAGCCGCCTCACGTGCAGGTTCTGACGAGCAGGAAGGGCATCGGCGACGGGCTCGTGTTCGTCGGTCCGTTCAAGGACTTCGCCGTCACGACGCCACAGGTCGGCCAGTCGGGCGACCTGATCCTCGACAACGCCGGCGACCCGGTCTGGTTCCACCCGGCGCCCACCGGCCAGGAGGACGTCGACTTCCAGACTCAGACCTACCAGGGCAAGCCGGCCCTCACGTTCTGGCAGGGGTCGTTGATCCTCCCTCCGGCCACCCCCGCCGGGGTTCCCGAAGCGGGCGGTGCCTTCTACATCTACGACCAGCATTACCGGGAGCTGAGGAAGATCACCGCCCAGGACGGGTTCATCGCCGATCCCCACGAGCTCATCCTCACCCCGCAGGACACGGCGATCTTCCCGGCGGTCAAGGACGTGACGGCCAACCTGAGCGCCTACGGCGGCTCCGCCACGGGTGAGTACGAAGACAACGCGATCCAGGAGATCAACCTGAAGACGGGCAAGCTCGTGTTCTCATGGGACATGGCGAGTCACGTCCCGCTGAGCGAAGCGGAGGTCACCGCGCCGCCCGCGCCTGCCGTGGTGTGGGATCCGTACCACATCAATTCGATCGACATGGACTCGAGCGGTCACCTCCTGGTCTCGGCTCGCGACACCTGGACGCTCTACGAGATCAGCCACGACAGTGGCTCGGTGATCTGGCAGCTCGGTGGGAAGAACAGCACCTTCGCCATCGGCCCGAACGCCGACTTCTCCTGGCAGCACGACGCCCGCTTCCTCCCCGACGGCGAGATCAGCATGTTCGACGACTCGTGCTGCAACCTCCCCGTGGGAAAGCCGGCGCGCTTCGCCCGCGGCCTGGTGCTCTCGCTCGACACGAGCAATAACACGGCGTCGGTGGTGCGGAGCTACACCCACAGCCCGGGACTCGACGTCCCCACCCAGGGCGACATGCAGACGCTCCCGAACGGCAATGTGTTCATCGGCTGGGGTCAGCAGCCCCTGTACTCCGAGTACACCGCCGCGGGCAAGCTCCTCTACGACGCGAGGTTGCCCGACGCCGACGAGTCCTACCGGACGCTGCGCCTGCCGTGGGTGGGCAAGCCCGTCACCAAGCCGAGCGTCGCCGTCCGCCGCTCAGGGACCAGGACGACGGTATACGCCTCGTGGAACGGCGCCACGCAGGTCACCGCGTGGGAGGTTCTCGCCGGCCCCCGCCGGGGGAAGCTCGTCCGCGTGAGCACCGTCGCCCGCCGCGGATTCGAGACGGCGATCCGGGTCAGGTCTCGGCGCCGCCGTTTCCAGGTGCGAGCGCTCGGCGCCCGTGGCCGGGTGCTCGGGACCTCGTCGGTGGTAGGGCCGACGAAGGCGCCGAGGGCGACCGCGGCGGCGAGCGGCACCTCGATTGGCACCCACAAGACCAAGCTCGGCTCGGTGCTCGCCACCTCGTCCGGACATGTGCTCTACCTGTTCGCCAAGGACGCAAAGAACCGGAGCGAGTGTTCGGGCGCATGCGCGAAGACCTGGAAGCCGGTGGTGGCGAGCGGCAGGCTCTCGGCCCTCTCGAGGTCCGGGGTCGACGCGAAGCTCCTCGGCACGATCCGGCGCAGCGACGGCAGGACCCAGGTCGTCTACGACGGCCACCCGCTGTATACGAACGTCGCCGACACGAAGGCCGGCGATATGCACGGCGAGGGGGCGAACGAGTTCGGCGGGCGCTGGTACGCGGTGAACGCGAAGGGCAAAGCGGTCAAGCCGAAGAAGTCGGGCGGCGTCCCGGTCTGTAACCCGCTCTGCGGCGGCTACTAGCCAGCGTGCCGATGCTTCATCGCAGGTCTGTCGTCGGCGGCCTGGTGGCGGCGGTCGCGCTTCTCGCTGCCGCTCCCGCTCCTCCTGCCGCCCAGGCCCAGCCCGCCGTGAGCGTCTTCCCCCTCCCCGGGGCGCGCTACGAGCTGCCGGCGGCGCAGATCGTCTTTCGCGGGATCCCCGCGAGCGAGATCGGGGCGGTCTCGGTCGTGGGCTCCAAGAGCGGGGTGCACACGGGGACGATCGAGGCCGATTCCGACGGCGACGGCGGGAGCTTCATCCCCTCGACGCCGTTCAAGCCGGGGGAGACGGTGACGGTCACCACCGGCCTCGACGTGATCGGCGGGACGGCCGGCAGATTCTCCTTCTCGATCGCCCACCCGGCGCACCCCCTACAGCCCGCAGCTCTTCCCCGCGCGCCCGCCGGCGCGCACGGGGTGCAGCGGTTCCGCTCCGAGCCCGGTCTCCAGCCGGCGTCGGTCACGGTGACCAAGAACTCGGCTCCGGCGTCGGCCGGCGACATCTTCCTCGCGCCCCAGTACGGGCCCTCGCAGGATGGCCCGATGATCCTCGATCCCGATGGCCGGCTCGTGTGGTTCGACCCGACATCGCTGTCGAGCAAGGTCCTGACCACCGACTTCCGCGAGCAGACGCTGTTCGGCCAGCCCGTGCTCACCTGGTGGCAGGGATACACGAACTCGGGCAGCGGTCGCGGTGCCGGATACATCTATAACGCCGCCTACCAGCCCGAGTACGTCGTCCACGCCTCCGACGGGATGGAGATGGACCTGCACGAGTTCATGGTCACGAACTCCGGCGACGCCTACATCCTCGCCGCCTCGCCCGTGTGGCTGCCCAAGCTCGGGCGCGCGGTGATCGACTCGGTGGTGCAGGAGATCGACATCAGGACCGGCCTCGTGCTCTTCGAGTGGCACGCGCTCGACCACATCTCCCTCCAGGAGTCCTCGATGTTCGGTCCCCACGCGTCCGGCCACTACCTCGACCCCTACCACTTCAACTCGATCGCGCTCGACAGCGACGGGAACCTCGTCGTCTCCGCCCGCAACACCTCGGCGATCTACAAGATCAACGTCAGCACCGGTCAGATCATCTGGCGTCTGGGGGGAAAGCGTTCGAACTTCAGGATGGGGCACGGGACGAGCACCGCGCTTCAGCACGACGCCGTCGTCCAGCCCGACGGGACGATCACCATCTTCGACGACGGTGCCGGGCCCCCCAAGGTCCACTCGTACTCGCGCGGGATCAGGGTCGCCCTGAACTCGTCGCGCAGGACCGCGACCCTGGTCAAGGAGTACGACCACTCGCCTAAGATCTTGGCCGACTTCGAGGGGAGCGTGCAGGCGCTGCCCGACGGCGATGTGTTCCTCGGGTGGGGTCAGCAGCCGTACTTCTCCGAGGACACCGCGAGCGGTCAACAGGACTTCGACGCGCATTTCACCGAGCCCACCTCGAGCTACCGCGCCTACCGCTTCCCCTGGAGCGCTGAGCCCAATAGCACCCCGTCGCTGGGCACCAATCCCAATCCGAACGGAACCATGGAGCTCTACGCGAGCTGGAACGGCGCGACCGACGTCTCGTCCTGGCGCGTGCTCGCCGGGGCGAGCGCGGCATCGCTCCACACCGTCGGCG
>DATCEM010000400.1:0-2745 GCA_036510175.1 Solirubrobacteraceae bacterium
ATCGCCGGCGACCTGAGCGCGCATCTCGGCGTGCCGGCGGATGTCACGAGTCATGCATGGATGGCAGGCGCTGCTTGGACGATCGGCAAATCGACGTGGGATGCGGTACACAGCGCCAGGGACGCGAAGGCGAAGCGCGACAAGAACCTGACCAACACGACGAGGGAGAAATTGGGCCGTCATGTCAAGTGATCCAGACTTCCTGCGGTTTCGCGACGCCGTAGCCTCGACCGTCCGCGGCGCGCTGGACGAGTACTCCGAGATCGGAGATTCGATCGCCGAGAACTCGGAGCAACCGCCAGGTTTCGACCAGGTTCAGCGAGACGCCACGGATTATGGGGTCGAGCTCACGCGAGTATCGCGGACGATCTCGGAGCTCTACCACGAAAATCAGGGCGCCGATCCCGCGCTCCGTGATCTCAAGACCATCCAGCCCCTGCTCCAGGCCCTCGCCGAGTCGTTCATCCTCATCGGCCTGACCGAGGGATGGGGAGCGCTCCGAGAGCAGCTGCTGCTGACACCTGACCTACTGGACGCGCTGACCGGCGACGAGGTCGTGGCGATCCTGCGCGAAGCTGGTTCGCCGGACGTCGGGGGCTAGGCCGCAGGCGAGCTCGGGAGAGTTCACGGCCCGGGCTCGGGCGCCGGGGCGCTCGGGCTCGGTCATCGACGCAGCTCCCCGTTCACGCCCGCGGCACGAAGGCGAGCACGCGCGCCGGGCTCCCCGTCCCGCCCACGAGCTTCAGCGGCGAGACGACGATGAGCGCGCCGGTGATCGGTAGCTGATCGAGATTTGCCAGCTGGGTGAGACCGAGGCGACCGGCGCCGAGGAGGAGATTATGGAGGGGGAACGCCGGATCCATGCCGCCGGCGGCGCCGGCGTCGATGCCCACCGTCTCCACGCCGAAGCCCGAGATCGGCCGCTCGGTCGCCAGCCAGCGCGACGCCTCGACGTCGGGTCCCGGGGTCACCGGGCCGCTCTCGCCGACGCCCAGAAACGCCGCCTCGTCCTGGGCGCGCGAGCCCCAGCCGGTGCGTAGGAGGACCCAGGCGCGGTCGGGGATGCGGCCGTGCTCGGCCTCGAAGGCCTCGAGGTCGGCGACGGTGAGGAGATAGCCGGGGTCGGCCTCGGTCTCCGCCGTCTTATCGATGACGATCGCCGGGCCGACGAGCGAGGTGGGAGGAATCGAGGCCACGTCGTTCCCGTCCTGGCCGGTGATCCAGTGGATGGGGGCATCGAGATGGGTCCCCGTGTGCTCGCCGAGCTCGAGCGTGTACCAGGCCCAGGCCGGTCCGCGGTCGTCGTACTTGGAGATCTCGGTGCGCGAAAGGGCGGGGGTGTTGGCGAACGGGGGCGGGAGCTGGATCACGGGCGTCGACTCGCTGAGCGGCTGCGTGAGGTCGACGACCTCGACCGCGCCCGATGCGAGATCGTCGATCAGCGAGGTCACTTGCGTGGTGGACATCGGGGGGCTCCTTGGCTTCTAGTGGTGTCAGCCGGCGCGGAAGGCTTCTTCGAGCCATTCTGCGCAGATCGTCGGGTTGACCTTGGCGTCGATGACCAGGGGCCGGAAGTGGGGCTCGGCGAGCCAGGCGCTGACCGCTTGCTCCAGGTCTGCGGTATCGCGCACGGTGGCGCCGTGCGCGCCCGCGGCCCTGGCGATCGCCGCGAGGTCGGCGTCGGGGAAGCGGACGAGCCCGACGTCGTGGCCCATCGGGGCGAAGTGGTGGACCTCGGCACCGTAGGCGGCATCGTTGTAGATGAGCACAAGCAGGTTCTCGAGCTTGAGGCGGGTGGCGGTCTCGAGCTCGGCCAGGGCCATGAACGCGCCCCCGTCGCCGATCGCCGCGACGGTGGTGCGTTCGGGGCGCGCGATCGCCGCGCCGATCGCGTTACCGAGACCGAGCCCGACGGCCTGGAAGCCGTTGGGGAAGATCCACGAGCGGGCGTCGGGGACCTCGAGGTACATCGACGGGTAGCCGAGGAAGTGGCCCGAGTCGACGGCGACCTGGCGCTGGGCCGGGAGCAGGCGATCGAGGGCGATGCTCAGCGTCCGCGGGTCGATCCACTCATCGGTCGAGGCGTCCTCGTAGGGCTCGTCTCGCCAGCGCCGGGAGGCGATCTGAGCGGCGAGGGCTTGCGTGCGAAAGCCCTCGCGTGTATGGCCCGCGGTTATGAGCTGAGCCGTGATCGCGGCCGCCGTCCGGCTCGCGTCGCCGAGGATCGCGATGTCGGCCGGCCGGTTGCGCCCGATCGCCCGCGGATCGACGTCGACCTGGATGACCGTGGCGTCGGGGCCGATCATCGCGCCGTGCTTGGTCGTCCAGTGGTTGGCCGACGCGCCGGCGATGAGGACGGCGTCGGCGCTGGGCAGGAGCTCGGCTGCCAGGGGCGAGGCGAATCCGCCCGAGATTCCCAGCGCGTAGGGCAGACCGGCAAACAGGCCGTGGGCGGGGGCGGCGGTCGCGAGCACGGCACCGATGCGGGCCCCGAGCGCTTCGAGCTCGTCGCGGGCACTCGCGATCACGGCGCCGCGGCCGGCGATGATCGCCGGTCGCTTCGCGCCGGCGAGGGCACGCGCCGCGGCCTGCACCGCCTCGGGCGCCGGCGCCGCAGGCGCGAGCTCGGGGAGGGGCGGCCGGGTCGGCGCTGTGGCCGCGCCGGCGGGTATCGCCTGGATGTCGATGGGCATCATGAGCACCACGGGCCGGCTCTCGACGAGCGCGCGCTGGTAGGCGCGCTGG
>DATCEM010000401.1:0-4072 GCA_036510175.1 Solirubrobacteraceae bacterium
CACGCCCGAGCAGGCGCCCCAGCTCCACGCGATCATCGACCGCCTGTGCGTGACGGCGAACCTTCCCAAGCCGCACGTCGCGGTCGCCGACACGCCGATGCCCAACGCCTTCGCCGTCGGCCGCTCGCCCAAGACGGCGACCGTGTGCGTGACCACCGCGCTCCTTCGCCTGCTCGAGCCCGCCGAGCTCGAAGCGGTGCTCGGGCACGAGCTCACCCATGTCCAGAACCGCGACGTCATGGTCATGACGCTCGCGAGCTTCTTCGCCTCGATCGCCTCGTTCATCGTCCAGATCGGGTTCTGGTTCGGCGGAGCGTTCGACGAGGGCGATAACAACAACGCGGGCTTCGCCGTCGTCCTCCTGGTCTCCGCCGCCGTCTACGTGGTCTCCTTCCTCCTGCTCAGGGCGCTCTCGCGCTACCGCGAGTTCGCCGCCGACCGCGGCTCGGCGATCATCACCGGCCGGCCGAGCGCGCTCGTGTCGGCGCTGATGAAGATCAGCGGGAACATGGGCCGGATCCCACAGCGCGATCTGCGCTCGAGCAGCTCGCTCGCCGCCTTCTACATCTTCCCCCCGGGCGTCAAGTCGGCCTTCGGCACGGTGTTCGCGACCCATCCGTCGCTCGAGAAGCGGATCGCCGCCCTCCAGCGACTCGAAGCGCAGCTTCAGGGGACGGCCTAGCCGCCCCAGCCTAGCTGCGGTCGAGCAGGGCCTCGGTCTCCTCGGCGGGGGCCGGTCTGCCGAAGAGGAAGCCCTGCGCTCCGTCGCAGCCCAGGTGGCGAAGCTGTTCGAGTTGCCCCGCCGTCTCCACGCCCTCGGCGACCGTGCCGAACCCCAGCGCGTGCGCGAGCTCGACGATGGCGTTGACGATCGACGCCTGCTCGGGATCGCTCCCGAGATCGTCGACGAAGCTCTCGTGGATCTTGATCGCGTCGACGGGCAGCCGCTTCAGGCTCGAAAGCGAGGTGTGGCCGGTCCCGTAATCGTCGATGGCCAGCGTGATCCCCGTCGCCTTGAGGCGATGCAGCACCTGCCGCGAGATGTCGAGGTCGCCGATGATCGCGCTCTCGGCAATCTCCAGGCACACCGCTCCAGGGTCGGTATCGCTCGCATCCATCGCGCGAGCGAGGGTGGTGGGGAGTCCCGTGTCCCCGAGCTGGCGGGCCGAGAGGTTGATCGAGAGGTTGACGTCGGGCTTGGTCTCCCGCCAGCGCGCGAGCTCGCCCAGCGCCTGGTCGAGCACGTACTCGCCGATCGGGAGCACCAACCCTGTCTTCTCGGCCAGGGGCATGAACTCGCCCGGCGCGATGAGACCGCGCTGGGGATGCTCCCAGCGCACGAGCGCCTCGAAGCCGACCAGGCGCGAGGAGCCGTTCAAGGCCACCTTGGGCTGGTAGTGGACACGGAGCTCTGAGCGCTCGATCGCTCCGCGGAGCGCCGCCTCGAGCTCGATCCGCTCCATACCGCGCTGGCGCAGCGTCTCGTCGAAGAGCTCATAGCGCGAGCGCCCCCGCGCCTTGGCCCGGTACATGGCCGCGTCGGCCTCGCGGATCACCGTGTCGGCTGCGACGCCCGGCCCTCCCGCCATGGCGATGCCGATGCTCACGGTGATCGACGCCTCGCCGTTCTCGAGGCGGATGGGAAACCCGACCGTGTGGTTGATCCGCTCGGCGATGAGGAGCGCCTCTCGCTCGCTCGCGAGCTCCTCGAAGAGGAAGGTGAACTCGTCGCCGCCGAAGCGCGCGACCGTGTCCATCGGCCTGAGCATGGTCCGCAGCCGCTCGGCCATCCCCTCGAGCAGGCGATCGCCGGCGGCGTGTCCGAGCGAGTCGTTGACGTTCTTGAAATTATCGATGTCGAGGAAGAAGACCGCGAGCCCCGCGCCCGTGCGCTGGGATCGGTCAAGCGCCACCGCGAGCCGGTCGAGGAACAGCGCGCGGTTCGGGAGCCCGGTCAGCGGGTCATGCAGCGCCTGGTGGGCGAGCCGGACCTCGGAGCGGTTGCGCTCGACGGCGTAGGAGATGGCCCGGCCGAGCATGTCGGGATTGAGCTCGTTGCGGACGAGATAGTCCTGGGCTCCCGCGCGCATGGCGCTCAGCCCCAGCGCCTCGTCGGCCCGGTCCGCGACCACGACGATGGGAATGTCAGGAACCGAGGTGTGCATGTAGGCGAGCGGACCGAGCGCGTCGGCACTGTGGATCGAGAGGAGCACGCACGAGGCGCCGTACTCGATGAGCTCGCGCGCCGCGTCCTCGAAGCGGTCGGCCTGGGCGATGACGAGCCCGTCGCTCCACCGTGCTCGCAACATCTCCGCGAGCAGGAGCGCGCCACGTCGATCATTGTCGACGAGCAGAACCCTGACGGGGCCTGCTGTCCCGGTCTGGTCGTCCGTTACCGACAGCAAATCCGCTCCCTACTCAATACTCTAAATCCTTGATAAACGCCTCCGCTACTTCCTTAAACCCACGCCGGGCCCCCAGGTTGGTGGGTTGCAGACTTAGATCGCGCGGGCCTGCGTTACGCTGAAAGGTGGGCGATGGGCTTCTTCGACGTCATCACGGGCAGGCGCAAGCTCGCGGGACCCGCGCCGGACCGGCTGTTCGCGATGTCGACGGCGTATGTGACGCTCGAGACCGGGCTCGGCATCACCTCGCGAGGCGGGGCGGCGATCGTCTTCCAGCCCCTCGCCACCGCCGACTTCGAAACGATCGTGCGCGACATGGAGGAGGTCGTCCAGGCCACCGCGGCGGACAGCGGCACCACGGTGACGAACACCGACGACGCCTACGGCTACCGCTGGCTCGTCTTGCGCGGTAAGGATTTCGAGGACCTGGTGGTCGGGATCAACGCCGTCAGCGGCGCGCTCGAGACCGGCGGCTACGGCGACCGCGTCCTCTGCGCCGTCTTCGCCTTCCAGGACGACAAGGGCCGGCCCCTGTACTGGATCTACAACTACAAGCGCGGCACCTTCTATCCCTTCGTACCCGCCCCCGGCGACCAGCAGCGCGACAACGAGCGTGAGCTCCAGCTCAAAGCGCAGATCGGTCACGAGCTCCCCGTCGAGCAGGAGCTCGAGCGCTGGTTCCCCCTCTGGGGCACTCCGGTATAGGAGGAATCCTGCCCGCTCGCTAGGGTGCGGCGGGCCGTGAAACCGATACGGCTCAGCCGTGCCCGTTCACCGCGGACTCGACCGACGCGAGCACTGCCGGGGATCCGCGATATGCCGCGATCGTCTCCTCGAGGCCCTGCTCGAGTGGCGTCGTCGCCTCGAAGCCGAAGCACTCGCGGGCGCGGGTGATGTCGAGTTTGCGTCGCGGCTGCCCGTCGGGCTTCGTCGGATCCCATCCGATCGTGCCGGTGAATCCCGTCAGGCGCGCGATCGTGTCGACGAGCTCCCGAATCGTCGTCTCCTGCCCGCTCCCGAGATTCACGGGCTCCGGACCGGTGTAGCGGTCTGCCGCCAGGGCGACGGCCTTCGCGCAGTCTCCGACGTAGAGGAACTCGCGCGAGGCTCGCCCGGTGCCCCAGCAGACGATCTCGGGTTGCTCAGCCACACGCGCCTCTTCACACTTGCGGATCAAAGCGGGAATCACGTGGCTGGTCATCGAATCGAAGTTGTCTCCGGGCCCGTACAGGTTGACGGGCATGAGGTAGACGCCGGGAAAGTCGTACTGCTCGCGGTAGGCCTGGAGCATGACCAGGAGCGCCTTCTTGGCGATCCCGTATGGCCCGTTCGTCTCCTCCGGGTAGCCGTCCCACAGGTTCTCCTCTCGGAACGGCACCTGCGTGTGCTTCGGGTAGGAGCAGACTGTCCCGACCTGAACGAACTTACTCACCCCGTGCAGCCGTGCCGCCTCGATCAGGTGCACGCCCATGACCATGTTGGCGTAGAAGAAGCGCCCTGGCGTAGCGCGGTTGGCGCCGATGCCGCCGACCTCGGCGGCCAGGTGGATGATGACCTCGGGCTGGACGTCGACGAGCAGACGTTGCGCCGTGTCGGGGGTCGTCAGGTCATACTCGACGCTCCTCGGCACCGATACCTCCGCCGCTCCCAGCTCGCGCAGCTCACCA
>DATCEM010000402.1:0-6847 GCA_036510175.1 Solirubrobacteraceae bacterium
GGTAGAGGGACACCGCGCCCGCCAGGAGGAGCGTGAGAAACACCGCGCTCGTCGCGCACTCTTCGCATACCGCGTGGATCGAGTAGAGCTCGCGGTAGGTCAGGTAGGCGCTGAAGCCGAAGCCGATGAGCGTCAGCCCGAGCGTCGCCAGGCGGCTCTCTTCGCGGTCGGGGACGAGAAGCGAGCCGAGGATGAACACGTAACCGATCAGGCCGATGAGGGCGACGGGCACGCCGTCGAGCCTCGACCACTGCGAGGTCTGGACCTTGATACACGATTCACCGGCCGTGCACGCGGGCTTGATCCCCGCGTAGTGGACGTAGGTGAGATAAGCCGCCAGGGCGACCCCGAGCACGGTCAAGCCGAGCATCACGCGGCGCAGAATGACGGCGTTCATGGTCGTGGTCTGCACCGAGGCTGCATGGCGAAGTTGTACACGATCACGATAAGAGTTCGGTCAGAGGGCGCTGATCCTTGAGGTGCCGTCTGGGACAGGATGCCCTGGTAGTCTGTTCTCGATGACTCTGGCCTATGCCTGCCTCGGCCATTGGTATGTGCAGATCGCCTTCGCCGGCCCCTCGCTGCTCATCTTCGGCGCCATGGGTCGTGACAAAGTGCGGCGTTACGTGCGGGCGCGCAGGGGGCTCGAGCCGATCGCGGCGCGCCCGAAGCAGAAGCCCAAGGCCGCTCAAGCCAAGCGCGCGTAGGAGCCCGCCGGTGCTCCACGCACGTCGGGCCGCGGTGCGGGCGACGCTGGCCTGGGCGGTGACGGCGCTGGCCTGCGCGCTCGCCGGCGCCGTGGCCGTGCCCGCGGTCGCCCACGCCGACGGCGATCCCGCCAGCGACGTCCTGCTCGGGCAGGACGTGTTCACCGGCTACGGCCAGATCTCGCCGAAGGTCGCGGACGAGCTCGACTCGGTCACCGCCGCCGCCGGGAAGGCCGGCTACCCGGTGCGAATCGCGCTGATCGCCGGAAAGGGCGATCTCGGGTCGATCCCGCAGGAGTTCGGACATCCCGAGAAGTACGCCTACTTCCTCGACTACGAGATCAGCACCGCCGTCAACGGCGTGGTCCTGGTCGTCATGCCCCACGGGTTCGGCGTGGCGAGCGGCGGCAAGCCGCAGAGCAACGCCGCGCTGAGCGCCGTCCCCATCGGGGCAGGCACCGACGGTCTCGGCCTGGCCGCCGTCACCGCCACCGAGAAGCTCGCGGCGGCCGCCGGGCATCCGCTGGCCGGCGACGCGGCGAGCGCCACCGTCCCCCTCGCCGCCAGCGGCGCTCAGGTAGACGATGCGCTCGAGACGCTGCTCGTGCTCGGCGCGTTGGCGGCGCTCGCGGTGTCGAGCGCCGTCGTGGTCCGCCGGCGACGCCGCGACGCCGCTAGGACGGCCAGCGCTCGAGCGTCTCGATGAACTGGTCGCGCACCTCGCCGATTCGCTGATCGAGCTCCTCCACCGTCCAGTCGCTGGTGGCGATGGGCGGGAGCACGGCGACGTCGATCGTCCCCGGTCGGATGAGGACCGACCCTCGCCACATCACATCGCCGGCGTTACGGATGACGATCGGGACGATCGGCGCGCCGCTCTGCATGGCGAGGTGGAAGGCGCCCTTCTTGAACCGGCCGAGCCGGGGGGTCGCGCTCCGGGTCCCCTCGGGGGCGATGGCGATCGAGACGCCCGAGCGGAGCTTCTCCACCGCCGGGGTGAGCGCCGCGCGCGCCTGAGCGCTGTCGCCACGATCGACGTAGGCGACGTCGACGACGTAGCCGATGAGCGCGAAGCGTGGGTCGCGGCCGAGCTCCTTCTTGGCCACGCCGGTGAGATCGCGGCGGATGAGCGAGCCGAGCACGGCAACGTCGATCGAGCTCTGGTGATTAAAGATGAAGACGGCAGGGCGCTGGGACCACAGATGCTCCGTGCCTGTGACCCGGAGCTCCACGCCGGCCAGCGCCAGCGCGAGGTCCGGGCCGATCGAGGTCGCCACGTTCGCCGCCTGCCGGCGGCTCTGATTGAGCGCGCCGACCGCCAGCCCGACGCCGCCCGCGGCGCCGAGCCCGGCCAGGGCGGCTCCGGTGCGGGCGATCGAGCGCAGGCCGGGACGCCCGCGACTCGAGAAGCGCGACACCGGCCAGCTCTGCTCGGCAGCGAAGCGCTCGAGGCCCGAAGCGGGGTTGAGCGGTCGCGGATTGCCGACAACCTCGAGGAAGGGCACGTCCTCGTCGCCGTTGGCGTAGCCGTAGGAGCGCGCGAGGTCGACGCGCGCCCTGCGCGCCATGCGCTTGACCGCCCGAGCCTTGGCCGGACCCCACAGCACCTCTCCGGCGAAGAAGCCGCTGAAGTTGCCCTGGACGACCTCGACCTCCGAGCACAGGACGTGCTCGACCCCGAGATCATCGGCCAGCGGCCCCGCCTGATAGCGGGTCGCCGAGGTCGCCAGGGCCACGGTGTGCCCGGCTCGATGGTGGGCGGCGATGAGCTCGCGGGCCTCCGGGTAGACCATCCCGGCGATCTTCTCGCGGAACAGGCGACCGAAGATCTCGGTCACCTCCTCCTCGGAGCGCCCCGCCCAGCTCGAGATGGCGACGCCCATGAGCTTGTTGACGTCGGTACCGAGGACCGCCATCTCGGTCGCCGCGAGCACGGTGCGCACGAGCTCGCCCGCCGAGAAATCGCGCCGGCGCGCCCGGTCCTCGTAGAACGCCGCCGCCGAGTAACCGTAGATCAGGGTCCCGTCGAAGTCGAAGAAGGCACCGACCTTGGGTCCCTTCGGGCCCGCTTCGATCTCGTCGAGCAGCTCGTGGATCGTCATCGCTGGATCGAGCGGATCCGGTGCAGGCGAGCCACGAGCGTGCGCACCTCATCGGCGAAGGCGTTTCGGCGCGCGGCCAGCTCGGGACCCCCGGGCTCGACGAGCCGCCGGTTGCCCGCGAGGCGCAGCGCCGTTCCGAACAGCTCACGGGAGATCGACTCGGTGCTCTGGATCCGCTGCTGGAGGCGGTACTGGTGCGCCACCCCGAGGCACTCGGCGAGGAACTCCTTCTCGACGATGGCGACGCGCGGATCGCGGTCGGCCAGGCGCTCGGCCACCACGAGGTAGGCCTCGAGGAACGACGACAGCAGGGGGGGCGCCAGGCGCAGACGCGTCTGCGTCAGCGCGTTCCACGCCGCCCCGGGCTCGCCCACCTGGAGCTCCCACTCGGGATCGAGGATCGCCAGCTCGGCCCTGAGCTCGTGCTCGAACTCCACCGTGCCCGCGAAGAAGAACTCGAACTTGAGCAGGTCGCGCACGCGCAACGCCTCGCGCCAGCCCTGCTCCACGGGGTCTGAGCTCGGCACCTCGTCGACGTGGACGAGCACGAGCTCGGCGATCGCGCGGTTGAGGAAGAAGTGGAGGATCGAGTTGCGATAGAAGGCGGCCTCGATGTGCCGATCGGGGGCGATCGACCACACCGGTTCGGTACCGCCGGCGTAGGAGCGCGCGACGCCGTGGCGGCACAGCGCGTCGAGCGCTTTCCGCACGCCGTCGGCCTGGGCGATCTCGAGATCCCCGAGCATGGGCAGGCTGCGGATCCGCACGTGCTCGAGCAGCGGATCGAGGGTGGCCCTGACCTCATCGAGGGTGAGCGCGCGATCGTCGCCGCCGAGCAGCGCCAGGGCCACCAGCGCGGTCTCGGTGATCGGCGTCGCACGATTGATCCGATGGGAGACCTCGATGCCGATGCGTTCCACAGCGTGCTCGCGCTCCTCGCCGCCAAGCGCCTCGCGCAACGACAGCGGCTCGCCGAAACCGACGCGCGCCTTGCCGAAGCCGCGTCCCTGCGCCCGGGCATAACCCACGAGCCAGCCAAGGCTCTCGGGCGTCTTCTGGGCGCCGTGCTCCTCGGCGGCCATGGCACCCACCTCGTAGAGCTGGTCATAGACGATCGAGGTGGGAATGAGGAGGACGTCCTCGACCCCGCCGGCCCGGTAGGCCTGGATCAGGTAATTGAGCAGCCCGTAACGCGGCGGGCGAAG
The DNA here is from genome assembly GCA_036510175.1 of Solirubrobacteraceae bacterium. Taxonomy (GTDB): domain Bacteria; phylum Actinomycetota; class Thermoleophilia; order Solirubrobacterales; family Solirubrobacteraceae; genus Palsa-465. The sequence goes on from DATCEM010000402.1 coordinate 4,015, forward strand.
CTTGCCCGTGCGCGTTCGCCCTCCTTCCATGTACCACTCGAGGTTGAAGCGCTTACGGACGAGATAGCCGATGTACTCGCGCAGGACGAGCTTGTAGACCGCATCGTCGCGAATGCTCCGGCGGATGAACACCACGCCGCTGCGCCGGGCCACCGGGCCGATCGGCCAGAACGAGACGTTGAGGCCCCCGAGGACGTGATTGGGGGCGAACCCCTGCTGATGCAGGGCAGAGCGCAGCACGGCCGGGTCGAGATAGGAACGGTGACTGGGGAGGAAGACGAGCGGCCGGTTCGTGCTCAGACGCCTCAGCTCCTCGACCGCCTCCGGGTCGACCTCGACCTCGTAGGCGCGACTGAGCCAGCGGCCGAACTGCTCCCACACGTCGATGGCAAACCGACTGTGGCTGGCCACCATCTCCTCCAGATAGGCCGAGGCGTCGGCCGCGACCTCCGCCTGCGGGCGGCCGAGCTCGGCGGCCAGCGCTGCGACGAGCTCGTTGAAGCGCGCGCTCGCCTCGATCTCCTCGGCCACGAGCCGCGGCACCTTGTACTGCATACCGAGCACCGAGCGCTCGGCGCGCTCGAGTGCGAGGCGGGCCTGACGCGCGACGAAGGTGGGAAAGCTCTCCTCGCTCCGAGCACCCTCGAAGCGCCGGCGGAGTTCGCTCAGGCGTGCCGGCTCGGCGGCCAGCACCCGGCAGCGGTCGGGCTCCTGGCGCAGGATTCGCGCCTGGAGCCGGGCCCCGGGACTACGCGGATTGGTGAGCGCGAGCAGGTCGGACGGCCGCACGGCGCGAACCCCGTCGCGCTCGCGCGGGAGCCAGGCGACGCGGACGGGAACGAGCCACGGGTCCTCGCTGCTCTGCGCCAGCGCCCGCTCGAGCCCGGCCTCAGTCTCGATCACCTCGACCTGGGCGCCATCGGACCGTGACCGGCTCAGCCACTCGTCGAGCACCGCGCGCTCGGCCGGCGTGGCGGCGAACGCCAGCACCAGCGCCCCCGCCCCGACGGGAGCCGGCCACTCCGCGCGCGAGCCGTCGGCCGCTCCCTCGACTGCGGTCGCGCCGCTCAATTCGCCGCCAGCTCGGTCGTCGGCCGCGTCCGGAACAGGCCGCGGAAGGCATCCTCAGGGGTGCGGCCCTCGTGGACGACGCCGAATACCTCGCGGGCGATCGGCATCTCCACCCCGTGTCGCTGCGCCAGCTCCATCACCACGCGCGAGGTCTTGATTCCTTCGGCGACCATGTTCATCTCGGCGACGATCTCCTCGGTGGTGCGCCCGCGCGCGAGCTCCTCCCCCACGTTGCGATTCCGGCTCAGGGGCGAGATGCACGTGGCCAGGAGATCCCCCATCCCCGCCAGTCCGGCGAAGGTGTGCCGCTCGCCGCCCATGGCCACCCCGAGACGGGTCATCTCGGCGAGACTGCGGGCGATGACCAGCGCGCGGGTGTTATCTCCCGTGCCCAGTCCGGCGGCCATCCCCGCGGCGATCGCGAACACGTTCTTGAGCGCGCCCGCGATCTCGACGCCGGTCACGTCGGTGCTGGCGTAGACGCGGAACAGGGTACGGCGGAAGATCTCCTGGAGCGCTGCCGCGACGTGAGCATCGGGCATGGCGATCACCGCGGCGGCCGCGTAGCCGGTGAGTACCTCCTTGGCCAGGTTGGGGCCCGCGAGGACCCCGGCGGGGTGCCCGGGCAGTACCTCCTCGATGACCTGGGTCATTCGGCTCTGGGTCTCGAGCTCGAGGCCCTTGGTCAGGCTGACGACCGGGATCCACGGGCGCACGTGGGCCGCCGCGCGCTCGAGCACGGCGCGGAAGCCGTGCGAGGGCACGGCCATGACGAGAACGTCGGCCTGCGCGACCGCCTCCTCGAGCGAGCTCGTGGCGTGCAGCTCAGGGTCGAGCTGCTCATCGCCGAGGTACGCGGTGTTCAGGTGATCGCGCTCGATCTCCTCGGCCACCTCGGGGCGGCGGGCCCACAGGAGCGTCGGCACGTTGCGTGCCGTGATCGAGGCGACCGTGGTGCCCCAGGATCCGCTGCCCACGACGGCAACGCGCGCTGGTCTGGTCTCGGTGGACATCCGGGCCTCAGCTCATCTGACCGCGCGAGATGGCCAGGCAGGCCTCGCATCTCGGCCACGGTGGGTTCCACGGGTATCCCGTGACGTCCTTGCCGCACAGCGCCGTGTCCGGGTCCGCCTCGCTGACCAGGTGGCAGAGCTCCTCGAACCCCTCGTCGTTGGTGCCCGGCACGTTGAAGCACGCGGGATGGATGGTGGGGGACTTGACCGGTGGCGCGGCGCAAAGCATGATTCCGAGCATAACCTCACATCGCGGCGAGCGACCGGAAAACCTGTCAACCCTGGGCCAGCTCCACGAAGTAGTCGAGGGCCTGCGGGTTGGCGAGCGACTCGCGGCTGGCCGCCTCCTCGGGCGCCGCGCCCATGAGGATGCGCTTGACCGGGACCTCGAGCACCTTGCCCGACAGCGTCCGCGGCACCTCGGCGATGGCGCGAATCTCGTCGGGCACGTGACGCGGCGAGCAGTCCGCGCGGATCCGCCGCTTGATCTCGGCGATCACCTCGTCGGTGAGCTCCTCGCCTTCGCCCATGACGACGAACAGGGGCATCCAGCCGTCCGTCCCCGGCTTGGCCACGTCGACGACGAGCGCGTCGACGATCTCGGGAACGGCGAGCACGGCGCGGTAGATCTCGCTCGTGCCCATCCTCACCCCGCCTCGGTTGATCGTCGAGTCCGAACGCCCGTAGATCACCGCGGTACCGCGGTCGGTGATCATGATCCAGTCGCCGTGGCGCCAGATCCCCGGGTA
>DATCEM010000403.1:0-2374 GCA_036510175.1 Solirubrobacteraceae bacterium
CGACCTGAGAGAGCCGGAATCGTGAAACTACCGCGAGATGGGAATGCCCTCTCGCCCGCGCTCGGCTCTCCTGAGCTTGGCGCTGGTGGTGCTCGTCGCCATCGGCGTCATCATCTTCGCCGCCACGCGCCCGGACGCGCCCGCGAGCACCGCCGCCCACGGCGGCGTCATCGCCCGCACCGCCGGGGCGAGCACTGTGACCGTCGAGAACGCGCCGGTCGCTCAGCCGATCCCGCCGGGCTTCGTCGGGCTCACCACCGAGTACCGCGGGCTCGAGGCGTATGCGGGCACGAACCCGAGCGCCCTGGACCCGGTGTTCGAGCAGCTCGTTCGTAACCTCGCGCCCAAGCAGAGCCCGATCCTGCGGATCGGCGGGGACAGCACCGACTGGACATGGTGGCCCGTACCCCACATGGTCACCCCCGGCGGCGTCAGGTACAGCCTGAACGCCACCTTCCTTCAGGTCGCCTCGGCCCTCGCCAAGAACCTCAATGCCCGCCTGCTCCTGGGCATCAATTTCGAGGCCGACAGCGGACGGGTCGCCGCCGCCGAGTCCCAGGCGCTGATCCGCGGGCTCGGGCGCGGGCGGATCGATGCGCTCGAGCTCGGGAACGAGCCCGAGCTCTACGCCGCCTTCCCGTGGTACAAGCTGCCCGACGGCCAGCACGTCCGTGGACGCCCGCCCACCTATGACTACGGCGCGTTCATCCGGGACTTCTCGAACATCTCACGCTCGGTCCCGCGCGAGGTCACCCTCGCCGGCCCGAGCATGGGCTCCTCGATGTGGATCCCCCTGCTCGGCCAATTCCTCGCGGGCAACCGGCGCGTGGGACTCGCCACCCTGCACCGGTATCCGCTCAAGCACTGCTCCCCGAGGACCCAGGTGACGATCCCCGAGATCCTCTCCAGTACGTCGTCGACCGGCCTCGCGGCGAGCGTCGCGGGCGCGGTGAGGAGTGCTCACGCCCGCGGCGTCGCGCTGCGCGTCGACGAGATGAGCGCGATCTCGTGCGGAGGGGTGGCCGGGGTCAGCGATTCCTTCGCGACCGCCCTGTGGTCGCTCGACGCCCTGTTCGCCATGGCGCGCGTCGGCGTCGACGGCGTCAACGTCCAGACGGCACCGGGCTCCTTCAACGAGCTCTTCAGCGTCGCGGAGGCGAAGGGCGCATGGCAGGCGTCAGTCCGCCCCGCCTACTACGGCCTGATGATGTTCGCCGAGGCGGCGCCTCCAGGATCTCGGTTCCTGCGGCTCTCCGGAGCGGCGGGCGCCGGGGTGAACGTGTGGGCCACGCGCGCGCCGAGCGGCGACGTGCACGTCGTCCTCATCAACGACTCCACCACGAGTACGCGCACCGTCACCGTGCGGGCGTCCTCGCCCGGTGGCCCGTCGACGCTCGAGCGCCTGCAGGCGCCGAGCGCTCACGCGAGCTCGGGAGTGACGCTCGGGGGGCAGAGCTTCGGCTCGGAGACCGCCACGGGCCTCCTCGCCGGGCCGGCGAACCTGAGCTTCGTCAAACCGGGCAGCGGCGGGTACGTCGTCACCCTGCCGGCGGCGAGCGCCGCCCTGCTCACGCTCTACGCGAAGCAGTCGGGCGCGCCCTAGAGCGCTTCCAGGTCGAGCTCGAGGTCAGCGAGCTCGGCCTCGCGCCCACCGAGATCCCCGCCGGCGGCGATCAGCCGGCGGGCGTGCATGAGGTCCTCTGAGCGGCCGACCGACAGCGCCGCGGCGACGCGAGCATCGCGCAGGTACCAGATACTGAACTCCCCCTCCTCCAGTGAGCCGCGGACCACCTCCTGGTCCCAGTCGAACGCGGGACCGACGTACTCGAGCGACGCCCAGTCGGAGAGATCGGAGAAGAAGTAGGGCACGGTGTCGTAGGGCTTGTCGCGTCCGAGCATGTTGAGCGCCGCCGTCCGCCCTTGGGTGAGGGCAACGTCCCAGTGCTCGACGCGGATGCGGTGACCGTCGTGGACGACGCTCTCGTACTCCGCCGTGTCGCCGGCCGCATAGATCCCGGGAACCGAAGTGGCCAGCCGCGTGTCGACCTTGACGCCGCCGCCGTCGCCGAGGTCGAGCCCGGCACCGCGCGCGAGCATGACATCGGGGACGGCTCCGACGCCGATCACCACCGCGTCGGCCTCGATCGTGCGGCCAGATTTCGTGACCACCGTGCTCACCCGTCCGTCGGAGCCCTCGAAGCGCTCGAGCTCGTCCTCGCCGTGGATGATGATGCCGTGCTCGGTCAGGCGCTCCTGGAAGAAGCGGCCGGCCTGGTCTCCGAACGTGCGACTGAGGACGAGGGGCTCGAGCATGAGGATCGTGCACGAGCTGCCCATCTCGGTGAGCGAGGACGCGACCTCGGTGCCGATGTAG
>DATCEM010000404.1:0-6243 GCA_036510175.1 Solirubrobacteraceae bacterium
CCTCCACCCGGTCACCGAGCCGGGACCACGGCCCCATCGCCTTACCCACGTCCTGGAAGTCGTCGGGCAGCGCCACCTTCACGACCGAGCACCTTATTCCCTCGCCCGGGACGACCGGCGTTCTAGAGTCGGGCCGATGACGGCCTACGGCTCCCACGTCCTCGCCTTCGCGCCGGGCCGGGCGAACCTGATCGGAGAGCACACCGACTACAACGACGGGCTGAGCCTCCCCTTCGCCATCGAGCAGGGGGTCCGCGTCAGGGCCGAGCGCCGCTACGCCGACCACGTCGTCGCCCGGGCCGTCGATCGCGGCGAGGAGGCGACGTTTCCCCTATCCGGGGGCGAGGCACGACCGACGGGCGAGTGGACCGACTTCGTCCGCGGCGCCCTGGGAGAGCTGTCGGCCGCGGGCTTCGAGCTCCGCGGAGCCCGGCTCGAGATCTCAGGCGACGTGCCCGAGGGCGCCGGCCTCTCCTCCTCGGCGGCGATCGAAGTCGCGCTGTGCCTCGCCCTGCTCGCCGTCGCGGACATACCCGAGCCCGAGGACCGGGTCGAGCTCGCGCGCCTGTGCTCGCGCGTGGAGAACGACTGGGTCGGCGCCCACACCGGACTGCTCGATCAGCTCGCTTCGCTCTTCGGAGAGGCCGACCACGCACTGCGCATCGACTTCCGCACGCTCGAGGTCCGCCCCGTGCCCCTGCGCCTGGGGGACTGGAGGCTGGTGAGCGTGCCGTCGGGCGACACGCACTCACTCAGCGACTCGGGCTATAACCAACGCCGCGAGGAGTGCGAGCGAGCCCGCAGCGCGCTCGGGCTCGATAGCCTCCGCGACGCCCGCTTGGCGGACCTCGACCGGCTGCCCGATCCGCTCGACCGCCGCGCGCGCCACGTGATCGAAGAGAACGCGCGGGTCGAGGCGACGGCGGCGGCCCTCGAGCGCGGCGACCTCGAGGAGGTCGGCCGTCTCCTCGACGCCTCGCATGCCAGCCTGCGCGACCTCTACGACTCCTCGACCGACGCCGTCGAGGCGACGGTCAAAGGCCTCCACGACGGTGGCGCGGCGGGCGCGCGGATGATGGGTGGAGGGTTCGGCGGGGACGTGCTGGCGCTGCTCCCACCAGGGGCCTCCGCGCCGCAGGACGCGCGGACCGTGGCGCCCTCAGCGGGAGCGCGACTGCTCGACGCCGAATAGTCCTCGGCCAGGCGGGTAGTAGGCATCGCGACAAAGCGAGAGGAGAGATGCCATGTGGAGCCTTGTCCCTCTGGGGTCGGTGGTACACGCGAGCACGCTCGACTACGCGATCCTGGCCGTCTACTTCCTTGTCGTGCTGGGGATCGGTGCCGTGGCGAAACTCACGATCAAGACGGACATCGACTACTTCCTGTCTGGCCGCTCCCTGCCCGCATGGATCACCGGGCTCGCGTTCATGGCGGCCAACCTGGGTGCGCTGGAGATCCTCGGGATGGCGGCGAACGGCGCGCAGTACGGCGTCGCCACCGTCCACTACTACTGGGTGGGAGCGGTGCCGGCGATGGTCTTCCTGGGCATCGTGATGATGCCCTTCTACTACGGCGCCAAGGTCAAGAGCGTCCCCGAGTACCTGCGCCTGCGCTTCGGCGATTTCGCCCACTCCTGGAACGCGGCGAGCTTCGCCGTGGCGACCGTCCTCATCTCGGGGGTGAACCTGTTTGCCCTCGCGCTCGTCGTCCACCTCCTGCTCGGGTGGACGATCGCCGTCTCGATCTTCGTGGCGGCGGCGATCGTGCTCGTCTACATCTCCCTCGGCGGTCTCACCTCGGCGATCTATAACGAGGTGCTCCAGTTCTTCATCGTCGTCGCCAGCCTGGTGCCCCTGGTCATCGTCGGGCTCCACGCCGTCGGCGGGGTGGGCGGCCTGGAGAAGAAGGTGCGCCACAGCACCTTGGGCGAAGCGGGGTTGCACGCGTGGCGGGGGCTCGGCATCGGCCACGTCACCAACCCGATCGGCGGCGACTGGCTCGTGATGGTGCTCGGACTCGGCTTCGTGCTCGGGTTCGGGTACTGGACCACCAACTTCGCCGAGGTGCAGCGCGCGCTGTCGGCCAAGAACATGTCCGCCGCGCGACGTACGCCTTTGATCGGCGCCTATCCGAAGCTCCTCTTCCCCGCGCTGACGATCATCCCCGGATTGATCGCCCTCGTGGTCATCCCGGGCCTGGGCAAGACCAACCCGAGCCTCCAGTACAACGCAGCGGTGCCGCTGCTCATCGGCAAGTACCTCCCCGAGGGCATGCTCGGCCTGGCCATCACGGGACTGCTTGCCGCGTTCATGGCCGGCGTGGCGGCCAACGTGACGGCGTTCAACACGGTGGTCACATACGACCTGTGGCAGGCCTACGTGGTCAAGGACCGCGACACCGGCTACTACATCAGGGTGGGGAGAATCGCCACGTTCGTCGGGCTGCTGATCTCGATCGCCACCGCCTTCATCGCGGAGAGCAACTCCAACATCATGAACTACGTCCAGGAGCTCTTCTCGATCTTCAACGCGCCCCTCTTCGCGACGTTCATCATCGCCATGTACTGGAAGCGCGCCACCCCGCTGGCGGGTGGCCTGAGCCTGATCGCCGGGATGGTCGCGGCCGAGACCGCCCACCTGCTCGGGTCAAACCACGTGATCAACCTCGGCTCGAAGATCGCCTCGACTTGGTATGAGGCGCTCTTCGCCTTCGGCGCCGACGCCATCGTCCTCGTCGTCGTCTCCCTGGTGACCAAGCCCAAGCCCGAGGAGGAGCTGCGGGGTCTCGTGTGGGGGCTCAAGCGCCCCGACCAGGAGAGCGATTCCGTGGTCGGCGACGAGGCGTGGTTCCGCTCGCCGGTGTTCCTCGGCATCGGCGCGCTGGTGCTTTCCCTTGCCCTCGACGTAGCATTTGCTTAGGAGCCCACGATGACCGAGCAAGAGAAGCCCCAGCCCTTCCACGGTCCCAGCGAGAGCGCCTCGACGGGGGCGACGGACGAGGAGGAGGTCGCGGCGGCGCGTGCCGCCAACCGCTTCGACATCCGGCGGATCATCGGCGCCCTGTTCGAGCTCTACGGGGTGACCCTCACCGTCACCGGCATCGTCGGGTCGCACGCGGTGAAGACCAAGGCCTCGGGCATCGACATCGACCTGTGGGCGGGGATCGCCATGATCGTCTTCGGTGCGCTGATGATCGCCTGGGCCCTGCTCCGGCCGACGGTCCCCGAGCCGACGCAGACGCGGGGCGAGGGCTCGGAGAGGATCCGGGCCCCCGCGACCTAGCCAGTCCGTCTGGACTCGGCGCGAACATGTGTTCGTGTCGGGTGACGCCACCATCCTCCATGCCGATCTCGATGCGTTCTACGCGTCGGTCGAGCAGCGCGACAACCATCTCCTGCGCGGGCGACCGGTGATCGTCGGCGGCGGTGTCGTGCTCGCCGCGAGCTACGAGGCCAAGGCGCGCGGCGTGCGTACGGGCGTCGGAGGGACGCAGGCCCGGCGCCTGTGCCCGCACGCGGTAGTCGTCGCGCCCCGGATGTCCGCCTACCTCGAGGCGAGCAAGGCGGTGTTCGAGGTGTTCGAGGAGACGGCGCCGGTGGTCGAGGGCCTGTCGATCGACGAGGCCTTCCTCGACGTACGCGGGCTCGAGCGGATCTCGGGCACGCCGATGGAGATCGCGGCGAGCCTGCGCCGCGAGGTCGCCCGGCGGGTCGGCCTGCCCATCACCGTCGGCGTCGCGCGGACCAAGTTCCTCGCCAAGGTGGCGAGCGGGGTGGCCAAGCCCGATGGCCTGCTCCTCGTCCCCCCCGACCGCGAGCTCGCCTTTCTCCACCCCTTGCCCATCGAGCGGGTGTGGGGCGTGGGGCCGGTGACCGCGCGCAAGCTGCGCCGGCACGGGATCACCACCGTCGGCGCGATCGCGCGGCTGAGCGAACCCGAGCTCGTGGCCATCATCGGTCAGGCCTCGGGCCGGCACCTCCATGCGCTCTCGCACAACCGCGATCCCCGCCCGGTGGAGGTTCGCCGCCGGCGCCGCTCGATCGGCGCCCAGCACGCCCTCGGGCGGTCGAGGAAATCACCGGCGGAGATCGACGCCGTGATACTCGGACTCGTCGACCGGGTCACGCGCCGGATGCGCGGCGCCGGGCGTGTCGGGCGTACGGTGGTACTGCGGCTGCGCTTCGAGGACTACTCGCGCGCCACGCGTTCACGCACGCTGGCCCAGGCCACCGCCCACACGGGAACGATCCTCGCGACGATCAGGGAGCTGCTGGCCACAGCCACGGCGATGATCGAGCGCCGCGGCCTCACGCTCGTGGGCGTCGCGGTGGGGAACCTGAGCAGCGACAGCGCCGTCCAGCTGGCCCTGCCCTTCGACCGCCGCACGAGCACCGCCCTCGACGCCGCGATCGACGGTGTGCGCGAGCGGTTCGGGTCGGGCGTCCTCACCCGCGCGGTCCTGCTCGGCCGCGATCCGGGGCTGTCAATGCCGATGCTGCCGGATTAGAGCTCATGGGGCGCGCCTGGCCCACGCGGCCGGCCCGCTGGGGCCGGAGCCGATTCAGGGCCGTTTACACGACAGCCACGTCCGCGCCCCTGCGCCTTCGTATAACGACGCGCGACCCCCAACAAGGAGCTTCATCCCATGCGTGGACGTTTCAAGAAAGCGGGCTTCGCCGTGGTCGCGGCGTGCGCCCTCGCCGTTGGCATCCCGGTAGCCGCCGTCGCCGGGCACACGAACGGATACGGTGATGACGGCGGCTACGGCGGTGGCGGTGGCGGTGGCGGCGGTCGCGGCGATCAGATCAAGCACGTCCTGCTCATCTCGGTCGACGGACTGCACCAGTCCGATCTGCAGTGGTACGTGGCCAACCACCCCGGCTCGGAGCTGGCGAAGCTCACCGAGGGAGGTTCCGAGTACACGTCGGCTCAGACCCCGGTCCCGTCGGACTCGGATCCGGGCATGACGGCTCAGATGACCGGCGGCAACCCGAAGACGACCGGCGTCTACTACGACGACGAGTACAACCACGCGCTGCTCCCTCCAGGGACGACCTCGTGCCACGGCCAGGCGACGGGAACGCCCGTCATCTACGACTCTCCCGACGACATCAACCCGAACGCGCTCGACGCCGGTCAGGGGCTTTCCGGTCTGCCCGGCAGCATCCTCCAGATGACGAGCACGCCACAGACCCTGCTTCTCCCCTCGACGTTCCCGGTCGATCCGACGACGTGCAAGCCGATCTACCCGAACCAATACCTCAAGGTCAACACGATCTTCAACGTCGCTCATGACGCCGGGCTGGTCACGGCGTGGTCGGACAAGCACCCCATCTACACGTCCTTCGACGGGCCGGAGGGCAACGGGATCACCGACAGCTTCGACCCCGAGATCGACAGCATCGCGCTCGAGCCCGACGGGACCCCGTACCCGGGCGATATCTCGTGGACCGGCGACAACGCGGCGACGATGCAGTACGACTCCTACAAGGTCCAGGCCGTGCTCAACTGGATCGACGGCTACAACCATCAGCACACCAAGAGGATCGGCGTCCCGGCGATCTTCGGGATGAACTTCCAGACCGTCTCGACGGCCGAGAAGCTCCCCACCTCCGACGGCCTGACCGGCGGCTACCTGCCGGGGACGACCACGCCGGGGCCCTTGCTCCAGCGCGCGCTCCAGTACATCAACGATCAGCTCCAGCTCATGGCCAATGAGATCCAGGCACAGGGCCTGAGCGACTCGACGGCGATTATCATCTCCGCCAAGCACGGGCAGTCCCCGCAGGATCCCGATCAGCTCACCCGGATCGACGACACGCCGATCATCAACGGGGTCAATGCCGCATGGGCGGCCCTCCATCCGGGCGCGGCGCCGCTGGTCGCCTTCGACACCGACGACGACGCGATCATGTGGTGGCTGTCTGACACCTCGCCGGCGGCGAAGCGGTTCGTCAAGCATTACCTGTGGATGCACTCGGCCACGGGCAACACCGTGACCGGCGCCTCGCGCACGCTCCCCCACTCGGGGCTCGTGAAGATCTACGCCGGCGCGGCATCGGCGCGCTACTTCGGCGTGCCGATGTCCGATCCCAATCACCCCGACGTGTGGGGCGTGGTCCAGGTCGGCGTCGTCTACACCGGCGGCGAGGGCAAGATCGCCGAGCACGGCGGCGCCAACCCGGCCGACCGCGACGTCCCGATCGTCGTCTACGGACCGGGCATCGAGCCCCACGTCCACAAC